>NC_008571.1:3342500-3642500 GCF_000060345.1 Christiangramia forsetii KT0803
ACTCCACAGGAAGACCGTGAGTATCCCATCCGGCCTTACGCTTTACCTGGAAACCTTTTTGAGTTTTGTACCGGCAAAAAATATCTTTAATAGCACGTGCCATCACATGGTGAATTCCCGGTAAACCATTTGCTGAAGGTGGACCTTCAAAAAATATGAAAGGCTCCTTCCCTTCACGGGTAGACACGCTCTTTTCGAAAATATCATTTTCTTCCCAATAATTGAGGATTTCTTCTGCCACCTTAGGCAGGTCCAGACCTTTGTATTCAGGGAACTTTTTGCTCATTTTCTGCTTTTTTCAAATGATGTGCGAAAATAAGGATTTTTAAGAAAAGAAGTTATTAATCTATGGTAAAATGCAGGTGTAGAAATTCTTAAGGAAAACTTAAAAAGCTGAAGATTAAATGTTTTATAAAGATATGCGTATGATTTTGAATAAATGGACAAAGCCATTTAGAAATCCAGAGGTAATTTGGAGACTGCTTCGCTGCGCTCGCAGTGACATATTAAAGATTCCTCCCTACGGTCGGAATGACAACTGCTTCAGTCGCTTCCCTCCCTCGCAGTGACCGTTAAAAAGTATAAGAAAGGGCTATAATTAAATTTCGCCCTGCTGCGGCGATTCCCGATGAATAAGTGCGGTAACGCTGATCTGTAATATTTTCTACGGAAACTGTGGCCAGCCAGTTAGCATTCATTTTATACTGTCCGGTTAAATTCAAGGTGTACCATGCTGGAGAATACGGGTTTCCATTTGCATCCAGCGCATATAGATAAGGCTTATCCTGCTCACCCGGTGCAAGATCGTTGAATTCAAACTCACCATTATATTCAGCAAATAGATCCAGCCTTAATTTTCTTTTGTTCCAGATTAAATGAGTATTACCAAACATAGGAGCAGCGTGTCTTAACGGGACATACTCATCACCTTCGTTTTCCTCCCCATGGGTATAACTAAATTGAGATTTCAGCCTTAACGCGACAGAAAAATCTACTTCCAGTCCTGCTTCTACTCCATATACGTAGGCATTTGCCACATTCTGAATAGCCTGCACACTGCTTGGCTCGCCTTGATAATCAATTTCCGTTACTCCATCCAGATTAAAATCACGACGCACCATGGCATTATCTAAATAGGTATAATAACCATTAAGCCCCAATCTAATATCATCAGAAAAATTAAAGTCGGCACCCAACTCTGCATTATAGGCATATTCCGATTTTAAATCTGGATTTGGAACCACTACCGAGCCCGGTTCAGAATCAAAAATCTTCCCGACATCATCTATATTCGGTGCTCTAAAAGCAGTAGAAAGTCCTAATCTCCAGCCTACAAAACTATTTTGTCGCCAGTTCAAACCAAGACTTCCTGTTAAAGCTCCGGTACTTATATCTGCTCTTTCAAAAGGAAAATCGTAAAAACGATCGTCAAAAGCTGCATCTACTAAAATATGATTATATCTAATTCCAGATTGCAGGGAAAGATCCTCGTTCAATTTCCATTGATAACTGGAATACACAGCCATAGATTGCCATTGTGAAGCATCCGGATATCTACTGGCGGTTACTCCGGTTTCTGAAGTTTCAATATTCCTAAAACTTCCTTCAGAATTGATATTATTTAAGACATATTCAAAACCATAAAATAATTTACTTGTTGAAAAATCTTTTTCAAAATCCAGGTTCGCCGAATAAGCATCCACATTTTCTTCGGTATTAAACAATATTAGCTCTCCAAAATCTCTATCATTCCTGCTTTCCCCAAAAAACTGGTAGGCTGCTGTAAATTGCATCTTATCATATAAAATTGAGTTACTTCTATGATTCACATTTACATTTCCTAAAAACCAGGTTTGCGGCCCGTAATACCATTCTGCAGCACGCAGCACCCCATCCCTTTTTCTATAAAGCCTGTCAAATCGAGGAAAATCTGAAGTTTCAGAATAAATTAGCCCCAAATTTATATCCCAATCTTTTGAAGGCATATATTTAATTTTTTGAAGCAGGTTTAGTTGGTCATAGCCCGTGGGTTTCTGAACCAAAGGATCTGCATTTGGCACCATAACATCCACCCCGTTCTGTCTTTCTGCATATTCCCTTCTCAAGTAATCATCGGGCCCGTGCTCGCCCATTCGCAAATCTCCAAAATCTGAGTAAGTGATCCCGGTTCTAAAAGCCCAGTTTTCCCTGCCGATATTCAGGTCTGCATGTACCGTATTTTCGTTATTTGCCGTAGAAAAGCGGGTATAGATATTTCCTGAAAAAGATGTCCCTTCATTAAAGCTAAATTTCGGCTTTAGGGTATAAAAATTGATGACTCCGCCTATGGCATCACTTCCATAAACTACAGATCCCGGACCTAGAATAACTTCAGCACTTTCTACCATCATGGGATCTACTGAAATTACATTCTGAAGATTCCCACTTCTGAAAATCGCAGAATTCATTCGCACACCATCCACCGTTAGAAGAAGCCGATTGGTGGCAAAACCACGAATCATAGGACTTCCTCCACCCATTTGACTTTTTTGCATATACACCTGGCCAGTACTCTCTAAAAGATCTGCGGAAGTTTGGGGACTTGCCATTTGAATTTCTGAAGGGGAGATACTTATTATCTTTTGAGGAATTTCGTCTTTCTTCAGCTTAAAACGAGCAACAGATAAAGTAACCTGATCTAGCTGATTTTCTATTGATTGAAGCAACACAATATTGCTATTATTTAAAATCTCTCTCTTTCTACGGTAAGCTTCTACGTAAGACATCGATTTAAAGATGATCACTTCGGTATCTGTAAAATCACTAATGTTAGCTTTCCCAACCCCATTAGTAACTGCGGAAATCGACTTATCTTTATTATAAATAGCAACTTCAGAAACGGGTTCGCCCGTGCTTTCATCTAATACAGTGATCTCCTGAGCAAAAGTGACCGAAAAAAATAATAAAAAGAGTGCTAGTAATCCTAATCGCATTTAACCGAAAATTTCATTTAATACACTAAGTGATTTTGGCTTCCGAAAGCCTTCAATATGCAATTCATAATACAGCAAAAGCATACTTAAAAAATCATTCCTGGAGGTTTGATTCATCTTTATGTATTGTAAGGCATCAAAATCAGTACCTAAAAAGCTTTTCAGCAAATCTACATTTTTACCTTCTATACAATAATCGTTTGAAGAGAAATCCTGAAAAATACCATCCAGTAAATTAAAAACAGGCAGGTCTTTTATTCCCATTTCGGGCTGAAAGCCTAAATATCTGGTAAGGTTCAAAAGAAACAAAAGATGAAAATTGGCAATTTTATCGGTACTGTCCAGAAATTGAAAACTATATTCCAGATAATGAAACAGGGGTTCATTGCTTTCTTCTTCACGGATGGCATTTCGCAACATTTCAGCAAGAAACATTACCATCGCAAGCTTTATAGGGTGTGTATGCAGGCTTTGATAGTTCCCGGTTACTTTAGCTTCTTTTAAGTACTCCATCTTACCGCCACCCCGATGATTCGCTACAATTTCCAATTGGGTTAAGCTTTGAAACATGGAGGCCTTAAATTTTCCTTTCCGGGATTTTAGAACACCTTTGAGCATATAGGTGCAAAGTCCATCAGATAGCGTGTACGCTTTCACTATAAGATCGGCTTCCCCATATTTTAAAGCACTAATTATGATGGCCTTTGTGTGGATAAGCATTCTAAAATATTTGCCGTGAATTTATAAAAAGAGCCGCTTTTTCAAGCGGCTCTTTAATATTTATAAGAAGTTAGTGAGGTTTAAACAACACCCTGAGCAAGCATTGCATCAGCCACTTTTACGAAACCGGCAATATTTGCACCTTTCACGTAATCTACAAAACCACCTTCTGTAGTTCCATATTCTACACATGCCTCATGAATATCATTCATGATCTCGTGAAGTTTTTTATCTACTTCTTCTGAAGTCCAGCTATATCTCATCGAGTTTTGGGACATCTCCAGACCTGAAGTTGCAACCCCTCCGGCATTCGATGCTTTTCCTGGAGAGAAAAGTATTTTTTCTTTTGAGAATACTTCAATAGCTTCTGGCGTACAAGGCATATTTGCCCCTTCACCAACACATATACATCCGTTCTTTACCAATGTCTTTGCATCTTCTCCTTCCAGCTCATTTTGAGTGGCACAAGGAAGTGCTACATCACACTTGATTCCCCATGGAGTTTCACCTTCATGATACTCAGCTGAAGAATATTTATCAACGTATTCGCTGATTCTTCCTCTTCTCTCATTCTTTAATTCCATGATGAACTGAAGCTTTTCAGTATCAATTCCATCTGCGTCATAAATAAATCCTCCGGAATCTGACATAGTCACTACTTTAGCTCCTAATTCTGTTGCTTTTTCCGCAGCATACTGAGCTACGTTTCCAGCTCCTGAGATCACTATAGTTTTTCCCTCTAGTTTTTCACCTTTGGTCTTTAGCATGTTTTGGGCGAAATAAACATTTCCATAACCAGTTGCTTCCGGTCTAATTAAAGAACCACCATATGAACGCCCTTTTCCGGTTAAGATACCGGTAAACTCATTCTGGATTCTTTTGTACTGACCAAACAAAAAGCCTATTTCACGGCCACCAACACCTATATCTCCAGCAGGAACATCACAATCTGCTCCTATATGTCTTTGAAGCTCTGTCATAAAACTCTGGCAAAACTTCATTACTTCATTATCAGATTTTCCTTTAGGATCAAAATCTGAACCTCCTTTACCTCCGCCCATTGGCAGGGTAGTAAGGCTATTCTTAAAAACCTGCTCAAAGGCAAGGAATTTAAGAATACTAAGGTTTACAGAAGGATGAAAACGTAAACCTCCTTTATATGGTCCAATTGCCGAATTCATTTGAATACGGAAACCACGGTTTACTTGTATATCGCCACTATCATCTAACCAGGGAATTCTAAACATTACCACTCGCTCAGGTTCTACCATTCGCTCGAGAAGCATTTTATTCTGATATTTTTTATTTTTTTCTATAAAAGGAATTACCGTTTCTGCTACCTCATGAACCGCTTGCATAAATTCTGGTTCATTCTGGTTTCTGGTTGACACCTTTTCCAGGAAATTTTTGATGTTTTCTTCCATAATGACTGGCGCTATTATTAAATTATAAATTTTATGTCCAATTTGTGAGACAAATATAAATATTCTTTAATGATTAAAAGTTTCATTCTAGAATTTGATATAAAATTAACTTTTATATCCAAAGCCCTAGTTATACTAAGATCATTTAAATTTTTGTTAAAGTAGTTTTACTATATTTGCTATCACTGCAAGCCAACTCTAATGATTAATACCAGGGCAATCTTTGTTTTAATTTTGGTTCTCTCGCTGTGGTCGGGGAAAGCTTTTGGACAGTTAAGTATCTCAAACGAATTGGGTATTATTACTGGACCCGCCGGTTTTTTCACAGACTACGGTGAACGCTATAACTTACGCAACAACCTTGAAAATGAAGGTTTTGGAGTTGGACTGGTACATTATATAAATTTCGCTTTCAAGGGTGAATGTAGTTGCCGACCTACAAAATTATGGTTCACCAAACATTTTAGAATACGTAATGAGATCGATTATTTACAATCTAAACTAGATCATTATGGCCCCATAGCCCAGAAAAATACTGAAAGTGGAAGACAATTGCGTGCCATGCACGGGAAAACCCAGGTAATTGAAGCCGGAACATCTTTAGAATACCATCTTTTCGGAATAAGGGAAGCCCGGGATTTTGCAGTCTTATTTGCTCCCTATATAAGTCTTGGCGTTCACTACGTGCATTATAAGCCAAGCGCCTTTTCTGAACTAGGCCCTTTAGATAGTCCAAAAGTATTATTCCCCACTTTTGAAGATGGTTTGTTTTTAGAGGATGGTAATACTTTTGCAATACTTGGTAGTGCAGGTCTTCGTTACAGACTGGGTAGATTTAATGACCTGCAAATAGAAGCCAGAGCTATCTATTATGATACCGATAAACTTGAAGGATTAGATGTTCAGGGACCTCAGAATAAATTTAATGACTTCGTGCTGTGGTTTAATATTGGGTATATATACTATCTTGACTTCTAAAAATTTACTTCCTTAGCGTCTATAATCTTACCACCTTTCCTTAAAATATCGACTTTAATCTTTTCAAAATCGCCATCCCTCAAGGCCCTTGTACCGTCTTCAATTAAAATTGCCTCGAAACCTTCTAATAATGCATCTTTAATTGAAAAGTAAACACAATACTCCGCTGCAAGGCCTACAAAATAAAGTTCGGTTACGCCTTTCTCTTTTAAATAGCCTGCAAGACCGGTAGATTTTAGATGTGCATTATCATAGAAACCGCTATAGCTGTCGATCTTTTTATTGGTGCCTTTTCTAAAAATCGCCTCGATCTTTGAGGTATCAAGATCTGGATGGAAATTTGCTCCTTTGGTATTCTGGATACAATGTTCTGGCCATAACACCTGATCTAATCCATCGAGCTTAATTATTTCAAATTCTTTTGAATTCTCATATGATGATGCGAAACTTGCATGCCCTGAAGGATGCCAGTCCTGGGTAGCAATTACCAGATCAAATTTTTTCTGAAGATCGTTAACAATCGGCACTATTTTATCTCCATCTGGAACTGCTAATGCACCACCGGGCATAAAATCATTTTGCACATCTATGATCACTAGACCTCTCATCTTAATTTTTGTTTATAGGATTTTATAAGCTTCTCACGCTCCTCTCTTAATAGCTCGCTCATCCCAATTTTATAAATATGCGGGTTATTAAAACGCTTATATTCAATGGGTAATTCAGAAAGCCTGGTAAGGCTATATTCTGAAATTTCTTTCAGGCTTCTTTTATTCATCAATATTTCGCCATTTTCCATCACTTTATGAAGGAGTGCCTCCTGATGAAATTTATTTAGATACATTGATTTATAAGGTTCGAAAGGATGATACATTTCCTCTACGCTATTTTCATGGTAAAGCCCAATGGCATCTGCGCCTATACATTTTCCATTATCATCTTTCATCCTGAAAACCTGCTTTTTATGCGGAAGCGTTACTTTGAAAATACTTTCTGAAATTTTAATACGTGGTTTTCCATTAGAATATGCAAGTTTATAAACCCCATCCAAAGCTCCATCAGGATCACCAGTCACCAGATTTGTTCCAACCCCAAAAATATCTATGGGTGCCTGTTGCTCCAAAAGACTTTTTATTACGTATTCGTCTAATTGATTAGATGCCGCGATCTTCACGTAATTTAAACCTGCTGCATCCAGTAATTTTCTGCTCTCTTTGGCAAAGTATGACAAATCACCGCTATCAAGGCGTACGGCCATTAATTGCTCTCCGCGCGATTCCATTTCTTTGGCTAATTTTATAGCGTTTGGAATTCCACTTTTTAAAGTGTTGTAAGTATCTACAAGTAATACACAATCTTCAGGTCTTCCCTTTGCGAAATCCCTGAATGCTTCTAATTCATCATCATAACTCTGGATAAATGAATGCGCCATGGTTCCTGAAACCGGAATATCAAAGTTTTTTGCCGCAAGCACATTGCTAGTGCCGTCAAAGCCACCTACCATGGCTGCTCGGGTGGCGAAATATCCACCAGTGGCCTGAGCCCTGCGGAGACCAAAATCCAATAGTTTGGCGTCGCCCGCAACCAATCTAATTCTACTAGCCTTGGTAGCTATAAGTGTTTGAAAATTCAGTAAATTTAAAAGGATGGTTTCAATGATCTGGGCCTCAATTATATTTGCCTCCACTTGTAATATGGGCCTCGTTGGAAAAACAATGTCCCCTTCTGAAGCCGAATAAATTTTTCCAGAAAATTTAAATTCTTTCAGATACTTTAAAAAATCATCTTTAAATCCCTGTGATCGTAAAAACTCAATATCGTCGTCATAAAACCTAAGTTTAGAGATAACTTCCAGAAGATCTTCTAGTCCTGAAAACACGGCATATCCACCATTAAAAGGTAATTTTCTAAAGTAGTAATCGAATATTGCGATATGGTCTTTATGGCCATTATTGAAATACACCTGAGCCATTGCCAACTGATATTGATCTGTATAGGTGGCAGAGAAGTTATTCATAAAGTTTAAGTTTGGTTAGCTAGCAATTATTTTCATTGCTGAACAACACAAATTTAAGCTTTTTGAAATTTTCAGTTTAAGAAATAAAGAGCGCAAATCATATTTTGTAATATACTTTATACTTTAATGATATTGTACCTCTGTAAAGCAGCATAAAACAATGAATAGCGTTATTCTGAACTTGCTTCAGAATCTCAGAAAACTAAGAATCAATAAGGCCACATGAGATCCGGAAATTGATGATTTGATGGAGTCAAATAAATTCCGGGGGACGAAATAACTACCGTACAAAATTGGGATATACAATCATTGTCGTCTGACAAAAGATGTAAGACCGCTTCGCTGATAGATTTAAGAAGTTAGACTTGATCTTAACTAATTGAAAATGAATTTTATATTGGTGTTAATTTTTCGAAAAGGAAAAAACATTCCTAGACTCCTATAGCATGCACCTAAATGGTAAAACCAGTTCAAATGTCCGTTATTTCCTGCCTAACGGCAACCTTCAATTTTTTAACCGGACCACTCTGATATACAATAATGGTATAACCGAAAAGACCAATTAGTAGACTAGTCTTTTAAATCATCTGAAATTGAAATCTGATACATTTCTCCATCGGTTGGATCGAGTAATTTTTCGCTTTGCAATTCAATAGTATTTCCATTCTGGATCCACGGGATTTCTTCGGAAGGATTATCGGCGTCATAACCTGTAAACCATGCAAAATCAATATCCTTATAATAAGAGGTTACCTTAAGATTGTAAACCTTGTTCTTTTTATTCCACTCTATAAGAAACTCACTATCATTTGGAATTGGCTTGGCAGTAGCCGGGTCACCGCTATCTGATATAAAAATTGTATTCATATCTCCTGGTTTAAACCATAAATAGGTGTTATCCCATTTGTCCCCATAGCTATCTGGATTCACCAAAGCCACTGGATTACAACTGGTTATACTTAAGAAAAAGACTACAGAAACACTTATTATAAGAAATCGAGTATTAAATTGTCTTGGGGCACAATTGTATTCAGAGAATACATTTTTCAATAATTTCATTTCTATTTTTCGATATAGCAAGCTAGATCGTAATAGATTCAGGGGGTGCCGCGAAAATATATCTATTTATATTTATGGAAAAGTAAATACCAACAACTAACTTAACTTTAAGATTTTTTGAGTTAGAATTCTTTTAAAGCCATATTTAAACGATTAAAGACTAATATTTGTTATGGTTTTCCGTAGCGGATTTACAAACGGTTTATCATAAATAGAAAAAGCCACTTTCGAGGAAAGTGGCTTTTTCTATTCATTTAAATGAGCATTATACTTTCTTATAACTCGAGTTATACTCTTCCATTAAGTTCATGATCGCATTCATCAACTCTTTAGTTTCAAGTAAAATATTGAAATATAAGGTTGTATTCTTAGGACTTGATTCCTCTGTTCTTGTTCTTGAAACCTGTTTTTCGATCTTTTCAGAAATATTATTCAAGATTTCTTCTTTAGAAGCTACAATTGCACTGATCTCTTCAAATTTCTTCTCAGTAAAAATCTTATCTATTTTACTCAATAAATCACTGAGAGTATCGTCAATCTCTTTAAGATCTGTTATTTGATTATATCTAAGCGGCTTATGATTATTATTTACATGCTTATAACTCTTTTTAGAAATATATTCTAAAGACTGAGCTATATCTGTAAGATGCCCTAGAATTGCAATGTAGAAGCTACTTCCCCTTACACTGGTTTCATCAAGGCTTTTAATAAAAAAGAAAATATGGTCTCTTAAATCTTCAATTTCAGCTTCCAGTTTATCAACACCTTTCTTACTTTTCTTCAGTTTTTTCTTTTCTTGTTTAGAAAGTCCCGTCAAAACATCAGAAAATATTTTATTAGATCTTGAGACAACATTTGAAATATTGTCTGCACTTTCAGCAATAATCCCCTGAACCGTCTTGCTTTCAGATTTTTTAAGTCCGGAAGTATCAGCTTTTTCAATTGCTTTATTCTTATGAGAAATATAATTTCTTACAAGTAAGCCTATAGCCACTAATAGTAAGATTGCGATCGCAGGTCCTTTTCCAAGAAAAATGATATACGTTAAGATCCCTGCTGCTGAAAATGCACTAAAGGCCGTAAAGAACCATCCGCCAATAACTTTTAATACACCGGCTACTCTATAAACTGCGCTTTCCCTTCCCCATGCTTTATCTGCTAAAGAAGTACCCATCGCCACCATAAAAGTTACATAGGTTGTTGATAGAGGTAATTTATAAGAAGTCGCTATTGAGATAAGAACACCCGCAACAGTAAGGTTAATGGAGGCTCTAATCATATCAAAAGCTGGTTGTTCTTCTGATTTATCCCCAACAAGGATCTCATCAGGCTTTGCAAAGCTCTTACTAATCCTTCTTTTCGTCCCAACAGGAAGAATATTTCTTAATCCGTCAGCAAGTCTGGTACTTCCTGCAACAACGGCTCTGGACAGCATATTCGGATCAAACTTTTCAGTTCCATGACCTTGCCTGGATAAGCCAATTTCTGTTTCAGCAACACTTCTTGCTTTCTTAGAGAACCACAAGGTCAACACCATAATCCCTCCTGAAATAAATAACAGGATAGGTTCTGCCGGTACTTCTGTTCTTAAAACTTCCATAGAGAAAGTTGAAGCTGCCTGGCCAGATGCTGCCCAAGCTTCATAGGAGTGATATGCTGCCATTGGAACCCCAATGAAGTTTACCAGGTCATTTCCTGAAAATGCAAGTGCCAATCCAAAAGTTCCAATAGCAATCACTATAATGAGAATACTTCTTTTAAAAATTTTCATGAATAACCATGAAAATAACGTCCAGAAAACAAAACTTACCCCAACTACTAAAAGCACCTGGCTAGAAAGTACATCTTTAAAACTGTCGTAATAAGGAGTTCCTTTTAAACCTTTAAAGAAAATAAAGTACCCAATAGCGGTTAAACAAACACCTCCGAATAGTGCGCCAAAATTCTTGATTTTCTTCTCATATTCAAAAGAAAACACCAACCTGGAAAGCCACTGTACAATGGCACCTATTGTAAAGGCGATAACAACTGAAAGAAAAATACCTGAAATTATTTCAGTAGCTTTTTCAGTATTTATATAATTTGAAAGGTTTGCTAAAGTTTCTGTATCTGATGCGCTTACCTTAATCAATGCCATTACCACTGCGGCCCCTAATAATTCAAATACGATAGATACCGTAGTAGAGGTAGGCATCCCCAGGGTATTAAAGAAATCGAGCAGAAGAATGTCAGTAATCATGACCGCCATGAATATGATCATAATCTCGTCAAAATAAAACTGGCCGGGCATGAATATACCTTTCCGGGCCACTTCCATCATTCCGCTTGAAAATACTGCACCAATAAAAATACCCAAACTGGCAACGATCATAATCGTTTTAAATGAGATCGCTTTAGAACCAATTGCTGAGTTCAAAAAGTTTACAGCATCATTACTAACCCCAACCACCAAGTCTGCGATGGCAAGAACTACTAATGCAACTAACATTAACAAATAAATATTCTCCATTTTGTTCTGTTTAAAAAACGGTGCAAGTATCCGATCTAATTAGGGATTTCTTGTTACCAAATTGTTATCTTTTTTAAAAATGAAAATCAAAACCAAATCTAAAAGCAATATAATTGCTCATACCATCCTGCCTGGAGTAGTTTAGATCTGCCTGTACTTTTAGTTTGTGTCCTACAATATACTTAGAACCACCCAAGGTGTATTCTTCCAGTCCTAATAAATTGGTTACTTCATTAAAATCGTTTGACGAATAGCGAGCCGCAATCTCGTAATTATTATCAAATAAATAACCAGCCTGGATATTAAATGCATTTCCCTCGGCAACTACATACTCAGCGAAATCAGTTTCTCCAGGTTGCATGGCAAGAGGTTCACTTGCTTCTCTATTAGCATATTCTGTCATGAAAGAAAAACCCTGATATTTAAAAACAGCATCGACAAAGAAAGTAGAAATATCTGTCATATATAGTGATCCATCATCAAAAGCCATAAAACTACCCTGATTACTTCTGGTTCTCACGGCATCATCGTTAAAATCGTATACAGCACCAAGCATTAATTTGGGGGTTTCTTCGCGTTGAAGATCTGCTTGAGAGTAATCTCCACCTTTAGTAAATTCTCCAAAGGGCAAAAACTCCAGTCTTCCGGTATATTTTAATCCGCCAATATTCCCGACCACAATATTCCTTCCTTCTCCCTGGGAAAGGGCAAATTTTTCTTTGATCACAAAATTTTCACCTAAGTTGATTTTATGATGGAGCTGTAATCCTATATCCCGATCTAAATTAAAACGGCTATTTAGAATAGAACGATCTATAAATTGGAGATTTCCTGAAGAAATAACCCGTTCCACATTTCCAGGCAGTTTAGTTTGACCAGCCCATAATTCAAAATTCTCATAAAAATTCCACTTTAGAACGGCGTCTAAGATATAGCGCGGGGAATTCCCCGTGTATTCATTGGCTCCCCCAATATCATTATTGGATAGGCCTAACTCAATCTTATATTTAAGTTTTGGCGTCACCGCCCAACCGTCAAATTTCAATCTGGCCCTTCTTATTAGAAATGCCTGTTCTAGATCTTCATAATTCTCCCCGTCGTAATCCCAGGAAGTAAATGATCTAAATTGAATTCTGGGAGCAAATTTCACGCTAAAAGAACTGTCTTTAGCAGTAAAATTGATTAATCCCTTCCCAAATTTGGTATCACTTATTTCCTGAGAATGTATGTTAAGAGTAAATAGTAAACACGCAAGAACTGCGTAAATAGCATTTTTCATGGAAATCGTTTATTAAGTTTTTGTCGGCGACAAAGAAACAACACCTATGTTAACTTAATGTTTCCAAACAGTTAAGGCTATGGCATCATTAAAAAGATAAAAAAAAGGGCTGTCTGGAAGACAGCCCTACACACTATATGAATCTAGTCGACAAAAACTATAACGATTTCAAGTGTGCATCTTTGAACACACAAATAAAACCCAACAGTTTAATATTATCATTAAGGCTATATTAAATTAAAATTAAAGAATAAGCTTTCTGAAATAGAACATCATTTTATTCAGAATGATTTAGATGGAAATATTCTCTAACTTTCCTTATGATCATTAATCCATTAACAATGAAATTCCATAAGTTCTATTTACTCTTATTTTTTACCGGATTATTAGTGGGCTGTAAGTCGATTCCCCCGGAAAAAATCATAAACAACAACTTCCCAGATTTTTTAATTGAAGGTCATCGTGGCGCGCGAGGGCTAAGCCCTGAAAATACGATCCCATCAATGATTAGGGCAATTGACGATGGTGCAAATGTTTTAGAACTCGATATTCAGATCTCAAAAGATAAACAAGTTGTGGTTACCCATGATGCCTATTTAAGTCCCAAGTTAGTTTTACTGTCAAACGGAGAAAAAATAGCCGAAAACAGTGATGATGAATATATTATACATAAAATGGATTATGATTCTATTCGGAAATTTAAATTAGGAATGTTGCCACAAAATCGCTTTCCCAGGCAGCAAAGTATAAATACCTACATTCCATTACTAGGGGAATTAATCGATTCTGTAGAAACGTATACTTCAAAGAATAACCTATCAAAAATATTCTATAATATTGAGATCAAATCTAATCCTGAAAAAGACGGTCATTATCAGCCAGAACCAAAAGTTTTAATGCCGTTAGTAATGAATGTTTTAAATAATAAAAATATAGATAAGCGGTTCTATATTCAGTCTTTTGATGTTCGACAAATTCAGGAAGTAAGAGCGAATTACCCCAACGTTCCGGTCGGTTTCTTAACCGGAAATAAAAAGAAAACATTTGAAGAAAATATCGAAAGTATTGGATTCATGCCAGAAATATACAGCCCGCATTTTAGCCTGGTTACTAAAGAGTTAATTGAAAAATGTCATCAAAAGGCAATCAAAATTATTCCGTGGACCGTAAATACTATAAAAGAAATTGAAAATCTTAGAGAATTGGGTGTAGATGGAATTATAACTGATTTTCCTAATCTGGTAAAATAATGAAATTCAACTTATTCTAAGACGGGATACTTAAAACAAAAAAGCCGTTCGAAATGAACGGCTTTTTTTGCTCCTCCTCTTGGGCTCCCTTCGACCTCGCTCAGGATAAACTTCTCGCCCAACTATCTTCCAACAAAAAACCCACCGAAAAAGTGGGTTTTAATTTGCTCCTCCTCTTGGGCTCGAACCAAGGACCCTCTGATTAACAGTCAGATGCTCTAACCAACTGAGCTAAGGAGGAATGTTTGCTTTGTAAGCGGTTGCAAATATAAATCAAATTTTAAATGCTGTCAAAAGATTTTTTCGATTTTTTTCTAAGAAATTTTATGAGGTTTCCAATCGCACGGATAGTCAACAAATTAGAGCAATCTCAATATTTATTTTTCTTTATATAATACATAATTCCCCAGCACCAACATATCCATTTCTGTTTTCAAAAAACAATCTATGGCATCCTGCGGAGAACAGACTATTGGCTCATCTTTAATATTGAAACTTGTATTGATCACGATTCCGTCCCCAGTCCGTTCTTTTAATGTATTTAATAATTTCCAGTATCGCAGATTCGTTTTCTTTGAAACTGTTTGAATACGCGCTGTATAATCTACGTGCGTCACTGCCGGAATTGCCGATCTCTTCTCATCCAGCCTCTCCATAAAACCAAGAGACTTGTTTAGATTCTCATTTTTATAAGCAGCTTTTACTTCCCTTACCAAAAGCATATAAGGAGAACAACTGCTAAGATCAAAGTACTCTGAAACATCATCCTCCAAAACACTTGGAGCAAAAGGCCTGAAACTCTCCCTGAATTTTATCTTTTGATTGATCTTTCTTTGCATTTCAGGATTTCTGGCATCCCCGAGAATGCTTCGGTTCCCTAAAGCCCTTGGTCCAAATTCCATTCTTCCCTGGAACCAACCCACTATCAATCCATTTTCAATTGCTTTGGCGGTCTCTTCCAGAAGCGAAGTTTCCTCTAAATATCGAAAATTAAGCCCGGTATATTTTGAGATCATAGAACCGATCTGTTCATTACTATATCCTGGGCCAAGATAAGAGCCTTGCATAGCATCTTCAGAAATCGGTTCTCTTTCGTTATTTAATGAAATATGCCAGGTAGCCAGGGCAGCACCAAGCGCTCCCCCAGAATCTCCCGCAGCCGGCGGAATCCAAAGTTCGCTTAAACCTTCAATTTCCATTATTTTACCATTGGCGACGCCATTTAACGCAACGCCACCAGCAAGGACAAGATTTTTAGAACCTGTTAAATTAAGTGCAGTTCGGGCAAGCCTAAGAACAATTTTTTCAAGTACTTTTTGAGCAGCAAAAGCGAGATTTGCGTGTAACTGCTGGAGTTTGTCTTCTTTTCCCCTTCTGAATACTCCAAAAAGCGCACTCCATTTTTTATCATTGGTCATTGTTAAATGGGTCGCGAACCGAAAATATTCCATATTTAGAAGAAAAGAACCATCCTCTCTAAGATCAACGATTTCATCAAAAAGTTTTTTTATAAAGACTTTGGTTTCCTCTGCCTCAGGATCTCCGTAAGCCGCCAATCCCATCACTTTATATTCCCCACTATTCACCTCAAAACCCAGGTAATAGGTAATGGCAGAATAGAATAAGCCTAACGAATGTGGAAAATGTTGTTCTTTTAAGATTTTGATCTTATTCCCGGAGCCTCGAGCTATCGTCATATTGGCCCACTCTCCTACACCATCTATGGTTAAAATCGCGGCTTCTTCAAAAGAGGAAGGATAAAAAGCACTTGCAGCATGAGAAAGATGATGTTCAGGAAAAAGTAATTTTAACCTGGGAAAACCCAGGGCTTTAAGTTCCGAGTTTATCATTCTTCTAAAGAATAGCTTATCTTTGAGCCAGACAGGCATTGCTTTTAGAAAGCTTCTCAAACCATTTGGAGCAAAAGCATGATAAGTTTCCAGAAGTCTCTCAAATTTTAAAAGAGGTTTTTCGTAAAACGCAATTTGTGTAACTTCTTCCGGATGTACTCCGGCTTCTTCTAAAACATACTTTATAGCAGCTGATGGAAATGCTGAATCATTTTTAATTCTACTGAAGCGTTCTTCCTGCGCGGCCGCAATAATTTTTCCGTCCACCACTAATGCCGCCGCACTATCATGAAAAAAAGCGGAAATCCCCAGAATTATTTCAGCCATTCTAAAATGGATTTTTTAGATCAGAAGCCTGGTAAGTATAATTTCTATCTTCCAGTACCGAGTTTGAAGACTTTTTAAAACTTTTCAATTTTAAAGAATCTTTCCCGAGCATTCTTCGAAACAAACCCACCGGGGTGACCAGTAAAAAGAATAGTATCGTAAGCAGGATATTAGAGGTAATAAAGCTTAAAACTTTCGCCAGGCCAAACCATGCGATCGCCAGAGGTTTGAGCAGGATTGGTAGAATTAGGGAAACTAACAAAATCCCGGCTGCTCCTAAACCGAAATTCCAATTTTCACCATACCAGCCATAAACAAGAAGAACAACCGACAGCAAAATGCCGGTTTCCATATATTGTCGCCTGGTTAAATCCTGCATCTTCAATTAAAAAAGGGAATAAATGAATGGCGCCAGGGCAGAGCCGGTAGTAAGTATTATAAAAAAACTAATAAGTAAGAGCATTAGCATGATGGGAATCATCCAGTATTTCTTCCTGGATCGCAAAAACAGCCAGAACTCTTTTAAAGTTTCCATAGATTCAAATTACAATTTTTTAAGCAAATTTTCTGCTTCCGTATTGGTGGGATTTGTCTGCAAAAATTCATCAAGTAGTTTTTTAGCTCTTGAATCCTGACCCACCTGGTAATAAATTTCAGCCAGTTTCAGCTTTCTATTCGCTACAGAATCCTTTGAAACGGAAATTAAATCTGACCTCAGTTTTTTACTCATAATATCCCGGGGATCATTTTTCTGGATAAACTCTAAATAGATAATAGCCTCTTTAAACTGATCATTCTTAATCAAATTAACCGTAATTTTTCTCGCAATTCTAACAGAAGCCCCTAACTTAAAAGCTTTTTTATAAAGGGAAACTGCCTTTTTGAAATTATTTATTTGTGCGGCAAGATCGCCTGTCTTTACATAAAATTGCGGTTCGTTTGGATACTCCAGAGTAATAGCTTCTGAAACTTTTAATGCCGACTCAAAATCCTGATTTTGATAATAATAACCATACAGAGCTTCCATAGCCTCCTCCCAGCTAATTTTTCTCAATGCCAACCGTCCGGCAATTTTTTGTGGCTGGCTCAAGTTACTGCTGTCAAAATCCAACTTTTCGTAATAAGGCCAGCCTTGCTTGAGCATCATTACTTCATAAGCGCCTTGCAGTGAATCAAGTTCGGTAATTGGCATTCGCTCCCTTAAATCTTCCAGAGACCAGGAATTTTGCCATTTTAGTTCTAACACATTGTTCTTTTCAAGTGCCTTGTAAAAATTGTAAGCGATCAAAGAATAACCCTTTAAATTAGGATGCACATGCTCAACCAGCAATTCATTTCCGATACTTAAATGCGGAGAATTCTCTGTAAAATTAGCCTCGGTATCCACCACATGAACATGATCATATGTATCAAAAGACCGTATAATTTCATTAATTTCAGAAGGCGCTCTGAAGCGTAACATATCCAGTTCTTTTGCCTTGATAAAATTGGTTTTCGCCTCCTGATACTTAGTTTCAGAATAGGCCTTTTTCGCTTTCTGAAAATATTCTATCGCAGAATTCTCAATGGAAGTACTGTCGCTAATAAATGGCCTAATGTCTTTCTCGTTACTTGCGATCGTACTTAAAAATACAGGGATTTCACTTTTATCTAAATTCTTCAGAAGATTTTCAATATTGTACCGAAATTGATCAATTCCATCGCTATATGTTTCTGAATTTAATGGAATGGCCTGTTCTGCCACCATTTTTTTCATTAAAGTTTCTTCTTCCTGTTTTTCAGCTCTGAATAAAGACTGAACTTTTCCAATACCATTTGAAATCAATTGCACAAGCCGATACTCCCTAATTTGCAAAGCGAAATTGACCAAAGAAGGATAACCTCCCAGCGAGTTTACCGAACCCACCCCCAAAGCGCCATAATACTCATTATGCCCGGCATAGATCAATACCACATCGGGTTCATATTTTACAAGTTCTTTTCCAAAATCTCTAAGGGTGTAAGAATTTATCGCTGTTAAAGATAAATTGATGATCTCGATATTTTCTTCAGGAAAATTCTCATTCATCGCATACTGAAGCCACCGATGAAAAGAACCATTTTTGAGATAAGGGTAACCAATTCCCGTAGATGCTCCCAGCATAAAAATCCTTTTGGTGGTACTATCTTTTTCGGCTTTAAATAACTCACGATATCCCGTAGTGGCATTATTAGTTCCGAAGAAATATTTATCGGAAATATTAGGGTTCATATAAATATAACCGGGTTTATTTTCGGCATCTGTAAACAAAGAAAAATCTGATCCGTAGCCAGCAATTCTTAAGATCATTTCCAATAAAACTATAAAGACCAGTGCGAGAATTACCGCTGAAATCTTGAATATCAAAAGCTTTTTCTTGCTGATTTTGCCAGAGCTTTTCAATTTAGATTTTTCTGAATTCTGTCCTTTCATTCTAATTTATAAGAAACCGATCTAAATATCGACGATTTTTAAGGCAAGCCAAAGTCTTCGTGCTAAAATTATACACTAAAAAGAAAAAGCAGCACTATCGCGCTGCTTTTATTATTAATCTATATCTATTTTCTAATCGAATAAGGCACGGTAAATATCATTCCCATTAGCATAAAGCACCAATGCGATCAATAAAAAGAAACCTACCATTTGCGCAACCTCCATAAATTTATCATTAGGCTTTCTACCCGTCACCATTTCATATAATAAGAACATCACATGTCCACCATCCAGTGCAGGAATTGGAAGTATATTCATAAATGCAAGGATTATAGAAAGTAAAGCGGTGGTGTTCCAGAACCCTAACCAGTTCCAGGTATCGGGAAATAAGCCTCCAATTGCTCCAAACCCACCTAGTTGCGTAGCTCCTTTTTTAGTGAAAACGTATTTGAACTGATATACATAATCTCTTAGTGTCCAATACCCGTAATCAAAGCCTTTACTAATACTTTCTGCCAGACCAAACTGTTTGCGTTTTATATCAAAATCGTAATTCTTAACAAATCCCAGTTTACCTTCTTCACTTGGAGTGATCATCGTACTTTTTATCTCCCCATCTCTTTCAAAGACCAGCTCAACTTCTTTTTCTTTATTCTCCATAGAAACCGGAGCAAGCTCATGCCAGTATCCAATCTCCACATTATTTAGAGAAATAAGTTTATCTCCTTTCTTTAATCCAGCTGTTTCTGCAGCTAAATCTGGTTGAATAGAATCCAGTACCGGTGCCATGATCGGCACGAATGGCTGCATGATTCCTTCTTTAAACATTTGGGTACCAATTTCTTCCGGAATAGAAATGGTTTCTTCTGTACCATTTTGATGTAGTACGGTTATATTCTGAATACCTCTCATAAACAAGTGTTTATTAATATCCAGACTATTCTCAAATTCTTTCCCGTCTACTTCTAGAATCCTATCTCCATCCTGAAAACCGTATTCCTCGAAGGAGTCTACCACCGCAAAACCTTCAGGCATCTCATCTGGCCCCACATAAGCAGTACCCCAAACGAACATGATCATCATATAAATAAGGAATCCCAGAACAAGGTTCACCGTAACTCCACCTAACATGATAATAAGTCGCTGCCAGGCCGGTTTGCTCCTGAACTCCCATTCCTTAGGAGGTTCAGCCATTTGTTCCTTATCCATACTCTCATCGATCATCCCCGAGATCTTAACATAACCTCCAAGTGGTAACCAACCAATTCCGTACACGGTATCCCCGATCTTTTTCTTAAAAAGAGCGAATTTCACATCAAAGAATAAAAAGAACTTTTCTACACGAGTACCAAATAATTTTGCCGGTATAAAATGACCCAATTCGTGAAGAACGATCAAGAAAGACAAGCTTAATATTAATTGTATGGCTTTTACTAAAAATGGATCCATCAGCTAACTTCAAATTTAAAATCGCACAAAAGTAAGTTTTTAAAAGCTCCTACAAAAGTTTAAGTTTCAAGTGATTTACTAACTCAGCAAATTTTCACAAACAGAATTCGACTATTTGAGGCTCAGGCCATAACTTTGCAAAAAATTAAAGGTATGCTCAAGTTTTTTGCCAGATATAAAACCTTTGCCATAGTTTTCTTTATCCTATCACTAATCATCGTATATATAATTTATACATTGAAGGTTCCTGAAGAAAAATTACCAATTTTTCAGCCTGATATGGTTAATGCCGAACTCGTAGATACCACAGTGCAATATGTGAGAAAATACCATAAAATTGCCGATTTTAAACTGGTGAATCAAAATGGTGATACTATTACCGAAGAATTCTATAAAGACAAAATTTATATCGCCGATTTCTTTTTTACCACCTGTCTAACCATTTGTCCGGTTATGACAGATCATATGATCAAAATTCAGGAAAAGATAAAAGACGATGACGAGGTTCTGCTTCTTTCCCATACGGTTTTTCCGGTAACGGATAGCGTTCCGGTTTTAAAAAAGTATGCTGAAGAAAAAGGGGTGATAGATGAAAAATGGAATCTCGTTACCGGAGATAAAAAAGAAATTTATGATCTCGCGCGAAAATCCTACCTGGCGACTAAATCTACCGGAGACGGCGGTCCTTATGATATGATTCATACTGAAAACTTTGTGTTAGTAGATAAAAACAAACAGATTCGCGGGTTTTATGATGGCACAGATTCTGAAGCCATAAAAACTCTTATGCACGACCTGAAAGTGCTTAAAGGAGAGGATCACTAATAATTTAGCCTTTAACTTTTGTATTGGTCTAAATTCCATTACTTTTGCCTTGTTTAAAATCAATCTAAATAAAAAGTGAAGGTGACGGTAGCTAATTTAAAAAGAGGCCAGCGCGGAATTATAAAAGAATTCTCGGCAGATATGGTGCCTCTAAAGCTTCTAGAAATGGGTTGCCTTCCCGGGAACGAAGTAGAGCTTGTACAAACTGCGCCATTCCATGACCCCATGTATCTTAATATAAACGGAAGTCATTTGGCGATAAGAAAAGAAACAGCGCTACTAATAGAAATTGAATTAATAGGCTAATATGGGTAAGCAAATTAATGTTGCTTTAATTGGAAATCCCAACACCGGCAAGACTTCTGTATTTAACCAGTTAACAGGGCTAAACCAAAAGGTTGGTAACTATCCCGGTATAACTGTTGAAAAAAAAGAAGGTATTTGTAAACTTCCCAGGGGCTTAAAAGCTCATATTCTGGATCTTCCGGGAACGTATAGCCTGAATGCGTCTTCTTTTGATGAAAATGTAGTTATTGAACTACTTCTTAATAAAAACGATAAGGATTTTCCGGATGTCGCTGTTGTGGTAAGCGATGTTGAAAATTTAAAAAGAAACCTATTACTTTTTACCCAGATAAAAGATCTTGGAATTCCAACGATCCTTGCTGTTAACATGGCAGACAGGATGGATAGAAAAGGTATTTCCCTGGATATTGAACTTCTGGAAGAACGCTTAAAAACTAAAATTGCTCTGGTTAGTGCCCGTAAAAGAATGGGAATTGATCATTTAAAAGAATTAATTTTAAACCATCGCCATCTACCTGTTGAACCTTGCGTAAATGCATCGATCATTGACCCGGAATATTTCGGAAACCTTCGAAAAGCATTTCCAAACCAGTCTTTATATAAGCTATGGCTGGTGATTACCCAGGATGTAAACTTCGGAAATATCAATCGAGGGGAATTAAAGAAAAGTTCAGATTTTAGTACAAAATCGGTAAGTGATCTTAAACGGCTTCAGCAAAAAGAAACGATTTTAAGATATCAGTTTATTAACGGAGTGTTACGTGAGACCTTAGTAATTGATAAAAACGCAGCTACCGATCTTAGATCCAGGTTAGATAGAATTTTAACCCATAAGGTGTGGGGATATGTTATTTTCTTCGGAATACTATTACTCATATTCCAGGCGATTTATAGTTGGTCCAGCTATCCTATGGATATGATCGACACTGCATTTGCTTCACTTAGTGAATGGACCAAAGATACTTTTCCAGGTGGCGCATTTACAAATCTTATTGCCGAAGGTATTGTTCCCGGGCTCGGCGGGATCGTAATTTTTATTCCGCAAATCGCTTTCCTGTTCCTGTTTATTTCAATTCTAGAAGAATCCGGATATATGAGCCGGGTAGTATTCTTAATGGATCGTATTATGCGACGTTTTGGACTTAGCGGAAAAAGTGTGGTGCCTTTGGTTTCCGGAACCGCCTGTGCTATTCCCGCTGTAATGGCTACACGAAATATAGAGCATTGGAAGGAGCGACTTATTACAATTTTAGTGGTTCCGTTTACAACCTGTTCTGCCAGGTTACCCGTTTATCTTATCATTATCGCCCTGGTGATTCCAGACAAAACCTTTATAGGTCTTAATTTACAGGGAATCACCCTCATGATCCTTTATATGTTAGGATTTGGGATGGCCATATTTTCTGCCTGGTTACTTCATAAAGTTATGAAGTCTAAGACCAAGAGTTATTTCGTGATAGAAATGCCCAACTACAAATTGCCCATGATAAAGAATGTGGCGATCAATGTAATTGAAAAAACAAAATCCTTCATTTTCGGTGCCGGTAAGATTATTTTGGCAATATCTGTGATCTTATGGGTACTGGCCAGTTACGGTCCCGGCGATAATTTTGATAATGCCGAAGAAATTGTCACTTCCCAGTATACCTCTGAAAGCAACATTAGCCAAAGTGAATTAGATGAAGAAATCGCTTCTTTCAAATTGAAAAATTCCTACATCGGGATCATGGGTAGAGGGATAGAACCTGCTGTGGCACCACTGGGATATGACTGGAAGATTGGGATCGCCATCATAAGTTCCTTTGCCGCACGAGAGGTATTTGTAGGAACTTTAGCTACCATTTATAGTGTGGGTAGTGATGAAGAGGAAACCATTAAAAACCGTATGGCTGCGGAAACGAACCCGGTACTGGGCGGACCATTATTCACTTTCGCAAGTGGGGTAAGCTTATTACTGTTCTATGCATTTGCGATGCAGTGTATGAGTACGCTGGCAATTGTAAAACGAGAAACGAATACCTGGAAATGGCCTATGCTACAGTTATTTATAATGAGTGGCTTTGCATATGTTGTTGCCTTGATAGCATTTCAACTGCTAAAATAGTAAGGATCTAAATTGAAAACGACTTAAATAACATGGAAATTTTACAGGAAATACTAGTCTTTATAACCTTTCTAATCGCATTAGGTTATATAATCACGAAGTTTGTGTGGAAACCTGCATTTTTAGGCGGAAAGAAAAAATCGGGATCCTGCGGGGTTTCAGACTGCGGTTGTGACTAATCTTCTTCTATTTCTTCTGAAACTTTCAGGTTTAGCCTATACTGCTCCGGAGAGATCTTCTCACTTATATTAGGATATGGTAATACGATTACATTATCAATAAATAGATCTTTAACACTGAAAAAATCTGCTACTGGAATTTTTGAACCGGTACTTATTTTATTCTTTCTTACCTCTCCCTCAACATACATTTCATCTACCAGGATATTAGATCCCACGATGATCTTTTCACCTTTAAATTCACCATCTTCATAAAATTCTACCAGCACCTTTACTTCTCCTGCCCAAATACATGTAACTCCTTTGGGACATCTGGAATCTGAAATTACTCCTTTAAATTTAATTGACTTTTTACCAAAGTTCATACGATCTCCAATACACAATTGAGCGTTGTAAGTATTGTATTTCGTACTTTCCTGTTCCTCACCTGCTAGAAATACCAGGTGAATCAAGACAAGAAAAAATATCGGGATTTTCATAGTGGTCTTTAGTATAAAGACGACAGGATATTCATAAAGTTGCAAAAATTCTTATCCCAGACCAACATCCAGGGTCATCATAACCATGAATCCACCGATGAATCCCATAGTTGATATATCGGTAAAGTTACCTTGCTGAGCTTCCGGCACTACTTCTTCCACCACTACAAAGATCATCGCACCTGCAGCAAAACATAGCGCGTAAGGCAGTATTGGCTGGAAAGTTAACACGGCCCATGCTCCCAACACCGCTGCGACTGGCTCTACAATAGCCGATAATTGCCCGTAATTAAAACTTTTCCAACGGCTAAGCCCCTGTCTTCTTAAAGGCATTGCAACAGCAAAACCTTCAGGAAAGTTTTGTAAACCAATCCCAATAGCCAAAGCGACGGCGCCTCCTATACTTGCACCCTCAAAACCCGCTGCAACCCCACCAAACAGGACACCTACAGCCAGGCCTTCCGGAATATTATGCATGGTTATAGCCAGGGTTAATAATACAGATTTATGCCAGGGAGTTTTAATCCCTTCTTTTTCGCTCATTTTGAAGTTTACGTGTAAATGAGGAAGAATTTTATCTAATCCGAAAATAAATAGTGCTCCTAAACCAAATCCAACCAGGGCGGGAATTACTTTTACAAATCCCTCGCCAGGGCTCATCTCAATTCCCGGAGCCAGTAAACTCCAAAAACTGGCGGCAACCATTACTCCCCCGGTAAAACCAAGCATCCCGTCAAAAAAGGCACGGTTCATACCCTTAAACAGGAATACCAGTGAAGCTCCTAATGCTGTAAGCCCCCAGGTAAATAAGGTTGCTAAAAATGCTGCATACACAGGATCAAGAGATTCAAAATAGTTAATTATAGTATCCATTCTATATTGTTTTAATAAATAGGTTAGTTGATATCTGGTTAGATATCATTAATTCATTTCCGTCCATTTTGATTAGCATAGACTGGTCAAAATCTTCCTTCTCCAGGATTTGAATTTTCTTCCCCAAGGAGATTTTGTTCTTATCCAGATATTGAAGGAAATCTGCGGAAGAATCCTTTACGCCAACACAAATTCCGGTTTCGCCTTTTTTTAATGCCGATAATAATATCCTGTCTCCAACACTAAAATTCCCCTTAGCATCCGGGATAGGATCTCCATGGGGGTCTTTCTTTGGATATTCTAAAAACTTATCAAGCTCATTAGTAAGTTTTTCAGATTTAATATGCTCCAACTGCTCTGCTACCTCATGAACTTCATCCCAGTTAAATCCCAGTTTTTCAACAAGAAAGACCTCCCATAACCTGTGTTTCCTAATCACTTCAATAGCAGCCTGCTTTCCTTCAGAGCTTAGTTTTACACCCTGGTATTTTTTATAATTCACCAGAGCTTTATCAGATAAGCGCTTTATCATATCGGTTACAGACGAGGCTTTGGTTTGCATCTCCTCAGCCAGGGCATTTGTACTCACTCCATTTTTATAAGCGGTTTCCAAATGAAAAATGGCTTTCAGGTAATTTTCTTCAGATAAGCTAAACATCAATTAAATTTTAATTGCGCCAAAAATACATTTTTTAATTCAATTAATCAATTTTTTAGTTGAGTCTAAAAATAATTTATACATTTGTAAAAAATAATTTTAATGAAGTATCTAATACGTATCGTATTTAGTTTTGTATTTACGGCAGCTGCAGCGCAAAATATTGAGGTTTCGGGGACGGTTACCGAAGAAAAAAGATCCATCCCCTTTGCCAACATTTATATCTCAGGTACCAATCAGGGAACCAGCGCCGACATGAAAGGAAATTTCACGATCTCTTTAAAACCTGAAAATACAGAGCTTACCATCCAGGCTATTGGATTTAAGACACGTAGAATTTCTATAGATCCCGAAGACTATAAAGAGACAGAACTAAATATAGCTATGCAGGAAGATGCCTTGGGACTGGACCAGGTAGTGATAAGCGCCACCAGAAACCGAATCAACCTCAAAGATGCCCCCGTGATCGTGAATGTGCTGGGTTCAAAATTATTTAATGCTACCCAATCAGTTTCGGTCGCTGAAAGCTTAAATTTTCAACCCGGGGTTCGGGTGGAGACCAATTGCCAGAATTGTGGTTTTACCCAGGTAAGATTAAATGGCCTTGATGGGAGTTATACTCAGGTCCTAATAAATAGCCGCGCAGTTTTTAGCGCGCTAAATAGTGTGTATGGCCTGGAGCAAATTCCGACTTCTATTTTAGACCGAGTAGAGGTGGTACGTAGCGGGGGATCGGCCCTTTTTGGTTCTAATGCAATTGCCGGTACTATAAATATCATCACCAAGGAACCTGTTCTAAATACCTGGAATATCGCTTCAAATATTTCTTTGATAGATGGAGAAATCCCCGACAGAACCCTGAATTTTGCCGGTTCGGTGGTAACTGAAGACTTGAATAGCGGTGTTACCATATATGGGATGAATAGGGACCGTGCAGCATACGATGCCAATGGTGACGGATTTACGGAAATCACTGAATTAACCAACAATACCCTCGGCGCAAAAGCTTTCCTAAAGCCTTCGGAAACCAGTAAAATAACCTTAGATCTTACCGCTTTAAAGGAATACCGAAGAGGAGGTGATCGTCTGGAGCTGGCACCTCATTTAACCGATATCACAGAACAATTAGATCATAACACCTTTATTGGTGGACTTACCTATGAGTTTTCAAATCCCGAAATGACCAATAATTATTCGGTGTATGTTTCTGGCCAGCATACCGATAGAAAAAGTTTTTATGGCGGACTCGGTGGCGGTCGTACCGCCCAGGATAGCCTGGCAGCCTCCAATGCTTACGGAAACACCAGTGATCTTGCACTTTTAGGTGGATTTCAGTTTACCCATAATTTCAAAAATAACGATGTGCTTACCACCGGAGTAGAGTATAATCGTAGTAGAACCGAAGATGATATTGCGGGTTACAAAAGATTTATTGATCAGGAAGTAAATTCTTATGCTGCTTTTGGTCAATATGAATGGAAACCGGTAGAAAATTTTACCGCACTTGTGGGAGCCAGGCTGGATCATGTGGATATTCTGGGAGAATATGCCGTTGAGAATGTAGAACGAAAATCTAAAATTAACCAGACGGTTTTAAGCCCAAGGCTTACCATTCTTTACGATATTACTAATGAATTACAATTTAGAGGTGGTTATGCCAGGGGTTTTAGAGCTCCGCAGGCGTTTAATGAGGATCTTCATATCTCTTCAGTTGGCGGAGAACCGCAATTTGTGATTCTCTCAGACGATCTTAAAACAGAATATTCTAATGCTTATACAGCATCTTTCAATTATTCAAAAAGCATTAATAAATTACAAACAGATTTTTTACTAGAAGGTTTTTATACAGAACTCATAGATCCTTTTACCACCGTGAGCACAGGTGCAAGTTTGCCTAATGGTTCTATTCTGAAGGAAGTAAGAAACGGAAGCGGAGCTTATGTTACCGGAACCAATTTTGAGATTGGTGTTTCACCTTCTTCAGATTTAACCTTTCAATTAGGCGGAACTTTTCAGCAATCAATATATAAAGAAGACCAGATCCTGTATGAAGCAGATCCTGCTTCAGAAAGAGAAGAAGATATTATAATTTCAGAATTTGTAAGGAATCCGGATTTTTACGGCTACCTAAATGTAAACACCTCCCCTTTTGAAAATTTTTCTGTAGACCTTACAGGAACCTACACTGGAAAAATGACTATCCCCAAGGTCATTAATGCCAATGGGTTCTTAGAGCTGAGAGAGTCCCCTTCTTTTTGGGACATGAATTTGAAATTAAGTCAGCATTTAGATATAACAGAGAATTTTCACATTAATCTAAGTACGGGTGTTCAGAATGTGTTCAACGCTTATCAGGATGATTTTGATACCGGCCCTACCCGGGATTCAGATTACATCTATGGACCATCCAGACCCCGTACTTTTTTCTTCGGAATTAAATTTGGAAATCTTCACGATTAATATTTAAAACATGAAAAATTTATTATTCATTATACTGATTTTCATCCTCCAACCTATGCAAGCACAACGTACTGAAATAGCATGGATAGGTTTTGAAGACCTGGAAGATTCTTTAAAAGTAAAAGCCAAGCCTGTAGTTCTTTATTTCTATACAGACTGGTGCGTTTACTGTAAAAAAATGGATAAGAATGCTTTCAGGGATCCAGAAGTTATTTCAACAGTAAATCAGGATTTTTATGCGGTTAAAATGAATGCCGAAAGTACCGAACCTGTTGATTTTGAAGGACAAACTTTTATCAATGAACAGGCAAAAGTGCAACGCAACGGAGTACACCAGATCCCTCAAATGCTCGCAACGCGCGAGGATAAGCCAATTTCATTTCCTGTTGTTATGGTGCTAGATAAAAATTTCAGGGTTGAAAAAAGAAGTTTTGAATACCTCACTTCAGAAAAAATGAGACTATTAATTAAAGGCTAGTTCCAGATTGAATTTTTGATCAAGGGTTTTTTCATAATCAATAAGGGCTGGCAAGCCTCCTGGTAAATCATTGGGAGGCTTTTTAAATACCTCTTTCTTTCTGGATCTGCTCGTAAGCTTCCTGAACTTTGGTGAATTTTTCCTGGGCGCCCTTTCGATAAGCCTCATCCATATGCCCTAATTTATCGGGATGGTATTTTTTGGCCATTTTACGGTAGGCTTTTTTAACTTCAGCATCTGTCGCAGACTTTTCAATCTCCAAAATAGTATAGGCACTATCGGTACTTTTGAAAAACATCGCTTTAATACTCTCAAAATCTCTACTGCCAATTTGAAGATAACCGGCAATATCTTTGATGATATTTCCTTCAGCCTCACTTACCCGACCATCTGCCTGGGCAATTCCGAATAAAAAATGGATGATCTGTAGCCTGGTAGGATATTTAGTTCTTGCGGCCAGGTATCTGGCAACATTTGCAGCGGACACCTGCCTGTTCTTCACAACTTCATTAAATGTTCTAAAAGTAGCGTTAGCCCGCTCTTTCCCGTATGCCTGAATAAAATAGGATCTTACATAATCCAACTCCTGTTGAGAAACCTGGCCATCGGCCTTTATCACGATAGAGCTTAGGGATAATAGATTCAATTCAAAATCACCCGGAGAAACACTTTGTTTTTTCCCACCTGCCATAGAATTGAAAATACCTCCTGAAGACCGGATATAATTATCCAGTAAAGAACCTATAATAAACCCGAGAATAGCACCAGGAAATCTGAAGTACATATATCCCAGCACTGCGGCAAGCCATTTGATCATTGGGCAATTTTCTTTGGGTGCAAGATAGCATTTTCAATAATTAATTGACAATTTTCGAGCTTCTCTTCCCCTATTTTAGTATAAATTCAACCTATTCGCACATAATAATTTGAGATATGCAAGCTTAACTTAATTTGGTATCTTTGTGACTCATTAAAGTCTAATACAAAAAACTAAAATATATGTATCCAGCAGATTTAGTAAAACCAATGAGAGAAGATCTTACTAGCATTGGTTTCGGAGAATTACATACGGTAGAAGATGTAGAAAAAGCAATGGAGCTTAAGGGAACTACTTTGGTAGTAGTGAATTCCGTTTGTGGTTGTGCTGCAGCCAATGCACGTCCGGGAGCTAGAATTTCCCTTCAAAACGCTAAAAAACCAGATAACCTGGTAACCGTATTCGCCGGTGTAGATAAAGAAGCTACAGATAAGGCAAGAGATATGATGGTACCTTTTCCTCCATCTTCTCCTTCTATGGCATTGTTTAAAGACGGAGAATTGGTTCATATGCTAGAGCGTCACCATATTGAAGGTCGTCCTGCAGATATGATCGCAGAAAACCTTATTGGAGCTTATAACGAATTTTGCTAATCTTTAATAAGATAGTAGATAAAACCACGCTACAGGCGTGGTTTTTTTATATCCCTAATTTGAAATAGTTATTTTTGTACTTTTAAATTAAGATGAAAAGATTTTTCTCCTATCCCCTATCGGTTGTTTTCTATATTTTCTTTTTTCTTAATCTGTTGATATTTCATCCTATTCAGTGGCTCTGCCTTAAACTTGGAGGATACGAGGCACATAAAAAGAGTGTGGATATTTTCAATTTTATGTTAATGAAGTGCCTGAATATTTTAGGTACTACGTTTAGCGTTGAAAATGAACATGATATTCCCGTAAATAAGACCTGCATTTTTGTAGCAAATCACCAGGGAATGTATGATATCCCTCCCATCATTTGGTATTTTAGAAAACATCATCCAAAGTTTGTTAGTAAAAAGGAGTTGGGAAGAGGAATTCCAAGTATTTCCTTCAATCTAAGACATGGGGGCTCAGTGCTGATAGACCGAAATAACCGAAGGGAATCACTTATTAAAATGGGCAATTTTGGTGACTATTTAAAGGAAACCAAAAGATCTGCCGTAATCTTTCCTGAAGGTACCCGCAGCCGTACTGGTGCAGCGAAAGAATTTAGAAAAAATGGAATGATGATGCTTTTCAAAAAAATGCCTGAAGCTGTCGTTGTTCCCATTACCATCAATAATTCCTGGAAGCTTTTTAAACATGGAAACTTCCCTATAGATCTTGGTGTAAACGTGAATTTAAAAACACATGAACCCATCAAAATAGGAAGTGAAGATCCTGAAGCACTGGCCGCTAAAGTGGAAAGAATCATAACAGCCGATATCAGATAAAAACTATGTCCCAAAATAACCTGATCGGGAATACGATCGCATTTGTAAAAAAAACACTTGAAGGAGCCGAAGGTGGTCACGATTGGTTTCATATTCAGCGAGTCCTAAATAATTCAAGACTGATTGCTCAGGGCGAAAAAGCAGACCTTGAAATTGTGGAATTGGGTGCTTTGCTTCATGATATCGCAGATTCAAAATTTCATAACGGTGATGAATCAGTAGGACCAAGATTAGCTGTAAAATTTTTAAGAAAGCAGAAGGTTACTGAAGATACTATTGATCATGTAGTGAAGATCATTCAGAATATCTCATTTAAAGGGGGCAATATTGATCAACAATTCACTTCTCCAGAACTGGATATCGTCCAGGATGCAGACCGGCTGGATGCTATTGGAGCTATTGGGATTGCCCGTACTTTTAACTACGGCGGATTTAAAGGAAGAACTTTATATGATCCTGAAATTGAACCAAATCTCAATATGACCAAAGAAGAATATAAAGCGTCTAACGCACCTACGATCAATCATTTTTATGAAAAATTATTGCTTCTAAAGGATCGAATGAATACACAGACAGGGCGACGAATCGCGGCAGACCGGCATACATTTATGATTCATTACCTGGAGCAATTCTATGCGGAATGGAACGGGGAAAAATAAAAAGACCGGTGCAAATTACACCGGTCTTTTTATTCAATATTAAATATTAGTATTATCCTTTAATAGGTGCGGCCTTTTTATCTTTAAGATGTTCAGCAAAGAATCCCATCATTGCTTTATAGAGATCCAATCTATTTTCTTCTTTACCAAAGCCGTGTCCTTCATCATATTTTACCATATAAGGCACTTCAACACCGCGCTCTCTTAAGCTTTCTACAATTTGGTCTGCTTCATCGATATTAACTCGTGGATCATTCGCTCCCTGAATCACAAATAGCGGGTTTTCAATCTTATCTACGTGTAATGCCGGAGAAATTTCATCCATGATTACTTTCTCTTCAGCATTTTCAGGGTTATACCAGATTTTATACATCATATCCCTGTATTTTTCCCAATAAGGAGGAATGGTTGACATGAATGTATTCAAGTTGCTTACTCCCACGTAATCTACACCACAGGCATATTTTTCAGGAGTTTTTGTCATTCCGCGTAATACTGCGTAACCACCATGACTACCGCCATAAATAGCTACTTTATCTTTGTCTACCCAACCCTGATCGATCACAAAGTCAACACCATCTTCTACATCATCCATGGCTTTACGGCCTATTTGTCCAAAACCGGCTTTTAGGAACTTTTTACCGTACCCCCCGGAAATTCTAAAGTTTACATGTAAAGTAGCATACCCACGGCTTGCGAAAAGCTGTGCTTCCGGGTTAAAGCCCCAGTTGTCACGAATTCCCTGTGGCCCTCCATGAGGATTTACAATAAGTGGCAGTTTCTGACCATTTTTATAACTTTTTGGAAGCGTAATATAACCGTGAAGTGTTAAGCCATCACGACTTTTAAAAGTTATTGGCTTCATGGAGGCCATATCTGCAGTTTTTAAATGAGGTAAAAGCTTATATAGAAGCGTAACCTCATCTTTTTCAACATCGTACAAATAATATTCTCCTACGATCTTATCACTCGTAACAGCGACCATATATTGAGATTCGTCATCGGTTCTACCAATCGTGAAAAATTGTTTTTCGCCAAACTCCTTTTGTAAACGCTTATAAATCTTTTTATAAGTGTCACTTTCCGGTACTACCACTGTTTTTTCACCTGTGTAGCTGAAATAGTCAATTTCATAGTTTCTTTTTCTCGAAAGTGATATTCCTGATACATCAAAAGTATCGTTACTAAAAACTGTTTTTATCTTCTTATTTTGTTTGAGATCATAAAGCTGAATTTCGGTTTTATCATCTTCCAGATTTGAGATCACATAGGCATCATCCGGGTTTTCAGTATTCGGATTAAATGAAGAAATAGCAAAGGTGTCGCCAAACTCAGTAAGTTTTACACGTTTAAATTCGCCCTCCATCTCATATAGCAATTCGGTTTTTATACCATCTACAATTCTGGTGATCGCTCTTAAGTTACCCTTGCGATCAAAATTGTACCCGGCAATTGGCGCCTCACCTTCATTTACCGTGTAAAGTTTGGTAACTTCACCTGTATTCACATTTAGGCGATATGGCTCTTCCTGCTGAGGATTATCCTTATTCATCTGCACGATCACATGCTCCTCATCTTCTTTTAAAGATTCGATAATATTAACCCTAACGCCATCAAATGGAGTAAGCTCTTTGCTATTCTCACCATCTATATTTACACCGTAGACGTGGTAATTCTCATTTCCTCCTTTATCCTGTAGGTATAGAATTCGGTTGTTATTTGCCCAATAAAATCCACGAATCAAATCTTCACCCTGTTCTTTTAACAAGCTTTCTTTTTGAGTGGCGGTTTCTTTCAAATACAAATCACGCTCTCCGGTTTTTCTACGCTTCATATAAGCGATATATTTTCCGTCTGGAGATAACTGAAATGAATAAGCTTCCGGCGTTGTAAAATAATCTTCCACGGAGTATTTATAGTCGCCAGCCTCTAGTGCGGCGAGCTTATCTAATTCTGCTTCAGTAGATGGTAATTGTGTATTTCCTGGCTGTTTCTTCACAGTTTTATTTAAGTTTAACGGAAATTCTTTTCCCGCTTGTTTGTAAGTCCCTTCGATACTTTCATTACTCAAAGTACCAGTATAGGTCATTTGTAATTTTGCAGAGCTTATACTTACTCTATTATCCTGCAAAACTACCGAATCAAGTTCGATTCCCGAAGCGCCCTGAGCCGGAACATCCAAAGTTGCCTCATAACCATCTTCCGAAGGACTAATATTAAAAATCAATTCCATTTGAGTTCCCTGTACATCCAGGTTCCCGCTGTAAGAACCGTTTAGCTCCTGCGACTGTAGTGTTGCTCCCAAAAGGATCGATACAAACACGACCGTGTATTTTAATAGTGTTGTCATAATATTAGATTTAAAATATTAGTATGATAAATAAGAAAATTGTTACGCAAGTTAAATTACGATATGTGAACTCATAAAAGCCTCGAAATAGTAGATAATGAGCAAATTACATAACACACTCGTAATAGTTCCAAAGTGAAATTTTGAAATTTCTATTTTTCTTCCTGACATTCCGAACAAAAATAAGTGCTTCTTCCTCCCACTTTTATCATTTTTATTTTGCCCTTAGCAATAGGACAAGCTTCGCCTTCATTTCTATGATTTCTTAAGTAAGTATCGGGAATTGGATTTCCTTCTGTTTTACTTTTGGTAACCGTTTCGAGAATAGCCACCATGTTTTTAAACATATTTGAAAGATCTTTATCAGAGAGATTCTCAGACTTCGATTTAGGATGAATTCCACTCTGAAATAGTATTTCGTCTACATATAAATTTCCAAGTCCGGCAATAAAAGACTGATCCATCAACGCTGTTTTCACACTACCTCTTTTGCCGTCAAATAAGTTATGAAAATCTTCTTCTGATATTTCTGTTGCATGCGGACCCAGCTTCTGTTTTTTTCTGAATTCATCCGGGCTTGTTGTTAGAAAAAGCTTTCCAAATTTTCTGGGACATACAAATGAAAGTTTTCCACCGTCTTCAAAAGTTAAAGTGAGTTGTGCATGTTTTTGAATCTCATCATGCTGAAAATAATCCATCTTGCCGGTCATACCAAAATGCACTACCAGATACCCTTTTTCCTTCAATTTCAACAATAGATATTTTCCAATCTGTGTGCTGGAAACAAACTCATTTTTAAGCAAAGTTGCTTCAAATTCACTTTTTGGTGATTGAAAAATTTTATCAGCTCCCATATCCACTTTCACTATTTTATGGTGGAGACTAGTTGAATCTACATATATTTTTTGATAGGCTACTTCCGGTAATTCTGGCATCTCTATTTGTTTATTGAATGTCCCTAAGTTATCAAATTTTAAGGTCACCCTGTCCCGATAGCTATCGGGATATTTCAGGGTCTTATAAAGATAAAACATTCAAAGTCGCTACCTAAAAACCGATACTGAAACAAGCTCAGCATTTATAATATATCTAAAAAAGCTTCATCTGACCGTCTTTGTATTCTTCATGCAGTTTACAGTTAAGCTTTGGTCTTTCCCGATCCTTCAAATATAACTTTCTCGCAATTTTAAACTGCTGTTTCACCTGATCGGCAAACTCCCCTTCACCTTTCATCCTGGTTCCAAACCTGCTATCATTTAGACTTCCGCCATGAATATGCTCTATTTGATGTAATACTTTTTCTGCCCTATCCGGCATCGCTTTTCTTATCCAGTCTGAAAATATTTGCCCAATAGATCCATTCAAACGAACAATAGTGTAACCTACTCCTAAAGCTCCTCTTTCAGCAATTTCCTTAACCAAAGGCATGATTTCATGACTGTTAATGGATGGAATTATAGGTGCCATCATCACACTTACCGGAATATTCGCTGCTGAAAGTTTCTCTACAGTTTCAAGCCTTTTTTTGATAGATGCTGTTCTTGGTTCCAGAATTCTACGAGTTTCTTCTTTCAGGGAAGTGATAGACAGGCTAACATGAATTAAATTATCCTGTGCCAATTCCCTTAAAATATCAATATCACGTTGGATGAGCGCATTTTTTGTGATCATCCCCACAGGATGTCGATATTTTAGAAAAGTTTGAAGTAGACTCCGCGTGATTTTTAGCTTTTTTTCGATTGGTTGATAACAATCTGTGTTCCCCGAAAGTACAATTGGTTTCGCTTCCCAGCTTTTACTTTTTAGCTTCTTTTCCAGCAGTTCTACCGCATTTCGCTTAACCAGGATCTTTTGTTCAAAATCAAGTCCGGCACTATAGCCCCAATATTCATGAGAATTCCTGGCATAACAATAAATACAGCCATGTTCACAACCCTGGTACGGATTCAAGGAATAATCCATCCCAACATCGGGGCTTGCAACCTTATTAACAATGCTTTTTGGAAAGGTCTCAATAATCGTGGTTTTCGATTCTCTAAACTCATCACCTTCCGCAGCACAATAATTGAGAAAATCATCTCTATCCTCGTGACTCAACTCATTGAACCTGTTTGAAACGTTTAGCTGGGCTCCCCTTCCTTTTATAAATTCTTCTGAAGACATAAAACAAATATATGGAATTATTCCTTTTAATAGGATTTTTTCCATATACTATAAAATTAAAGAGGCTATAAATTTTTCATCTATAGCCCGATTTCTGTTCTATAATTCTGATTGCAATCTTTATATCGTCATGTCTATCCTTCGACTGCGCTACCACTGAAGTATTTTCATGGATTTGGAAAATACTCCCTTAGGTCGATGATGATTTGTTTGATTTTTAAGATTGTTCATTTTTTTGCTTGTCCATAAAAGCGAACCAAAAAAAGGACACTTTTTTGTAGGTGTTTCCAATTATGCTGCCGCATAATTAAAACCGTACTTCCCCGGCTAAATTTTCTCCAAGGCTTCAAAAATTTTACGCCGGGGGATGCACTACACTTGCAAAAAATAAATCTGCTATGAAATTATACATCAATTCCCAACACTAGATAAAATTTATCTCAGCGCTCAGGATGACAAAAATGTGTCTGCATTAATTATTAGTGCATTCGTGGCACTTTAAGTTTAATTACATTTTACCTATAGTAGCTGAATAGGCCTGTCGTTAAGACAAGACCTGAAAATATTAAAACTGATTACGAAGGATATAAAAATAACTCTATTGTCAGTTCGAGCGCAGTCGAGAACTATTGGCCAGATACATTTAGGTTTCGACTTCGCTCAACCTGACATTCACAGATCTAATAAACATTGGAATATTAAACTGTCTACTGTCTCAAAGAAACTATTTTCCAGGAAAATTTGCTTTTCTTTTGTTCAAAAATGCGGAAGTGCCTTCTTTAAAATCGTCAGTTCCAAAAGAACGACCAAACTCATTGATTTCAGTATCAAAACCGTTTACGCCATCTTCGTAGTTAGCGTTAATAGCTTTTATCGCGGCGCCAATGGCAATCATAGAATTTTTCATGATCTTTTTAGCCATAGCTTCAGTGAACTCTGTAAGTTTTTCAAGTTCTACTACATGGTTTATAAGCCCGTATTGCAGTGCCTGATTGGCGTCTACCATCCCTGCAGTCATAATCAATTCCATAGCACGACCTTTCCCTACTAATTGAGGTAATCTTTGGGTTCCGCCATATCCGGGAATAACGCCAAGAGATACCTCAGGAAGTCCCATTTTCGCGTTTTCACTGGCAATTCTAAAATGTGCTGCCATCGCTAACTCTAATCCGCCTCCCAAAGCAAATCCATTCACAGCGGCAATTACCGGTTTTGGAAAATTCGCTACATAATTAAAAAGCTTTTCCTGACCATCAGCAGCCAGTTTTTTCCCTTCTTTAGGAGAATAATCGGCAAATTCACTAATATCGGCACCGGCAACAAATGCTTTTTCGCCTGTCCCTGTTATAATGACCACTTTTACCTCATCATTAGTCCTAGCCTCCTTAAAAGCCTCATGCAGTTCCTGAATGGTTTCCCTATTCAGCGCATTTAATTTCTTTGGCCGATCTATAGATATAGTTAAAATATTGTCTTCAATCTCTTCTAAAATGTTTTGATAACTCATAAATTTTATTTTGGAAATCGTACGTTAAATATAGTTCCTTTATTTTGTTTAGATACAAAGCTAATGCTTCCGTTATAAGTCTCCACGATATTTTTTACCATGGCCAGTCCAAGCCCCATTCCACTGGATTTTGTGGTGAATTTTGGTTCAAAAACCTTGGTTTTATTTTCTTCGGAAATTCCAGAACCATTGTCTGAAACCGAAACAAGAACCGTTTCCTCTTCGTCTTCCACCATCACCAAAATACGAGGATCTTCAACATCTTTCAAAGCCTGGGTCGCATTCTTTACCAGGTTGGTAACTACCCTTATCAATTGGGTTCTATCAAACTTAGCAAGAACCTCCTCCTTTTCACATTTAAATTCAATATAATTTTCGTTGAAAATATCCAGTGCGAGTTTTACTATTTTCGGAACATTTAAAGTTTCATTTTGCTGCGCCGGCATTTTTGCAAAATTTGAAAATGCTGAAGCTATAGAACTCATGGTGTCTATCTGATTGATAAGCGTATTACTGTATTCTGTCACTTTAAGTTCAATATCGGGATCATTTTTGTCAAAATTGCGCTGAAAACTTTGAACACTCAGCCTCATGGGTGTTAGCGGATTCTTGATCTCATGCGCTACCTGCTTCGCCATTTCCCGCCAGGCCTGTTCACGTTCCCCTGTCGCCAATTTTACCGCGCTTTCTTCCAATTCATCTATCATACTATTATATGCGGAAACCAGTGCATAAATTTCCTCGGTAGCATTTGAAAGTTCAATTTTCTGGTTTCGTTTATCAAGCCTGGTTTGATTAATCTTTTCTGAAACGATCTTAAGTGATTTAGTAATATACTTTGAAAGAAAAAATGAAAGTATGATGGCTATAAAAAGCATAAAAAGGTATACCTCGGCCATTCTTACCAGGAAATTATTCAAATCCCGATTAAGCAAACTATCATCCTGAAGATAGGGCAGGTATAAAATTCCCAGCGGTTTGAATTTCTTATCGGTTATATAGCTATAAGAAGACTGGTATTTTTGCCCGTTGATCTCAGTTTTCTTGAGATATTTCTTATCTGAACTTGCATCCAGTTTCTCAAGAATCCCATTAGGGATCTTAACTTCAGTAGTATCCTTAAAGAAAGATTCATCAGATTTAATGATGAGATCACCTTCCAGACTATAAATATGGATCTGCATCTCATGAACCTCGGCCATTTCATCTATCTTCTCATATTCATTGAAGATAGGTGCAAGATTTTCACTATCCACTACATAGGTGGTACTGGCGAGAACGAATTTAATATTTTCAAGAATTGCCTTCTGCTTTCTTTCCAGCCGTTCTTCGTGATAATTTTCAGCTTCCTGCTTGTATTGATAGACAGTAACCCCAAAAATCAGGATTGATGCTCCCAGCACCAATAAAATCATGGAGATAAAAATCCGGGTTCGTAAGGATAATTTAAGTAGTTTCATACCAAGCAAGCTTCCTCAATTGTTACAATTATCGCACCATTTCAAGCTTTAGGATTCTTTGCTCTTATTCTTTTGTAAAGTTTTATTCCAAGCATTAAAATTATGGCGAGTAGAAAAATTCCGATTACCCCGTAAATCCAATTAATCGCATCTCTAACGATTACGAGAAAAATCACCGAAAATAGAATAAGCGTTGAACCTTCATTCCATATCCTCATTTTATTAGAACTCCATTTTACAACGTCCTCCTGAAGTTGCTTAAAGATCATATGGCATTTGATATGATAAGCGTACAATAACACTACAAACCCAAGTTTTACGTGCATCCACGACTGCTGTAACCACTCCGGAATCATAAAAAGAAGCATAATAGCAAAAATACTCGCTAGAATAGCGGAAGGCCAGGTAATGATGAACCATAACCTTTTAGTCATAAGTTTTAACTGCTTTACAAGAATCGATCTTTCAGGTTCTTCTTTTTGATCTGCTTCAATTTGATAAACAAATAATCTCGGGATATAAAATAAGCCTGCAAACCACGTGATCACAAAAATCAGGTGTAAGGCCTTTATGTAATTATAGTATTCCATTATTCTTCAGCCTCTACAAATAGATAGTTTAGATCGAGTGCATTGAACTCCTTATTGAATTCTTTGATTTCATTCTTCAATAAATGGTCAAACTTATCGAGTTGCGAATTGATTTTTGCGGTAAGTTGCTCTTTCACCTGAATATCCTGAGTTGTTGGAGGAAAATCGTCCATTCCCACAAGGCTATTTAAATGTGCCAGTTTATTAGTTAATTTGATTGGAAAATTCAGCGGATCCTGATTGCTCTTATTCTTTGTTTGATAAAGTGCATTTTCAATTTTAGAAAGCTCTTCGCTTAACTTTTCAGCTTTTTCAAGTAACGGTTTCACTCTGTCATCCTCTTTATATTGTTTCTGAAAATCCTTTAATTGCACATCTACTTTTCTCATTTTCTCAATGGACTTATGAGCTTTATCTACAGTTTTATTTACACTACTGATAAAGTCAAATTGTTTTTGCATTCCGGCAATGTCTGCCTCAGAATTTCCATCAGGAATAATTTTGAATTCTTTCTTTAGAACCTCATCAGCTATTTCCAGCACTACTTTATAATCTCCTGGAACAGCTTGTGGCGCGTCTGTACTAGCCCACCATAATATCATTCCGTCGAGTTTCTCAGCACCTTTACCACGCATATCCCAGGTATGCATATTAGCACCCTCTTTCACCTCTAGCTTGTTTTTTTCATCTTCAGTACTAAAACTTTGGATGGTATCATTGGAAGGATTTAGATAGCTAATCTTTATTTTTTTATCCTTAGGATCTTTTACATAAAAGTAGGTGCTAACGCCAGAAGGATGATTGGTTCCGGCCGTTAAAGAAGTGGAAGAAGTCCCATCCATTCTATAACTATCTTTTGGTTTAAAAAGAATATTAGAGTTCTTATCTGCTCCAGATAATTGATGAATTAGTGACAAATCATCAATGATCCAAAGACTTCTTCCCTGCGTTGCCACGATCAGGTTATTATTCTTAATAGTAAGATCGGTAATGGGCACTATTGGCAGGTTTAACTGGAAAGCTTTCCAATTTGCTCCGTCATCAAATGAAATATACATTCCGGTTTCAGTTCCAGCATATAACAGTCCTTTCTTTTCCGGATCTTCCCTTAATACACGGGTAAAATGTTCAGAAGAGATCCCATTTGTTATTTTATTCCAGGACTTACCATAATTTGTAGTTTTATATAAATAGGGAGCAAAATCCCCTAATTTGTATCGTGTTCCAGCTATATAAGCCGTACCTGCATCAAAAGAAGAAGGTTCCACGCTATTGATCATCATCCATTCTGGCATACCTTTAGGAGTTACATTTTCCCAATTTACCCCTCCATCTTTTGAAACATGAATTAAGCCATCATCACTTCCTGTCCATAATACTCCCGGAGTAACAGGAGATTCAGCAGCAGCGAATATTGTACTATAATATTCCACTGAAGTGTTATCCTGAGTGATAGGCCCGCCAGAAGATTTTTGTTTCGATTTATCATTTCTCGTTAAGTCGGGACTTATCTCTTTCCAGCTCTCTCCTTCATTAGTGGTAACGTGAAGATGATTCGAGGCTGTATAAAGTTTATTGGGATCGTGCGGAGAGAAAAATATCGGGAAGTTCCACTGGAATCTATATTTAAGATCTTCGGCTCCATGTCCCATAGGGTTATCTGGCCATACACTTACACTTCTTACTGTTCCGGTTTCATGATTATAACGCGTTAAAAATCCATCATAGCTCCCTCCATAAACAATGTCACTATTTTCTGGATCTACGGCAATATGCGCACTTTCTCCACCAGCGGTAGATTCCCAGTCACCTTCCCCAATACTTCCACCTTCTGTTCTATGTTTTATTCGCATTGTAGAATTATCTTGCTGTGCAGCATAAATTCTATAAGGAAATGCATTATCTGTTGTGACCCGATAAAATTGAGCGGTTGGCTGATTATGATACGTACTCCAGGTTTCTCCACCGTCATAAGTAACCTGTGCACCACCATCGTCTCCCATAATCATACGTTGTGGATCGTTAGGAGCTATCCAGAGATCATGATGATCTCCATGAGGAGCTCTGTCAGATTCAAAAGTTTTCCCGCCATCAGTACTTTTGTGGTAACTAACGTTTAGCACATACATGATGTCTTCATCCTTTGGATCAGCGTAAATTCTTGTATAATACCAGGCTCTTTGTCTCAGACTCCGGTCTTCATTAATATGATCCCAGGTTTCACCGCCATCATCACTTCTATAAATTCCTCCTTTTTCTTTATTTTCAACAATAGCCCAAATGCGTTCACTATTCGCAGGAGAAACACTCACTCCAATAATTCCTAAAGTGTCTTTAGCAAAACCTTTATTATTAGAAATCTCCTTCCAGGTCTCCCCACTATCTGTACTTTTCCATAAAGCTGAACCTTCTCCACCACTGCTTAAACTATAAGGTGTTCTTTGAACGTTCCAGGTAGAAGCATATAATATTCTAGGATTATTGGGATCCATAATAAGATCTACCGCTCCAGATTGATTGTTCGAAAAGAGCATTTTTTTCCAGTTCTTTCCGCCATCTATAGATTTATAAACTCCGCGCTCTTCGGTTGGTTTATAAATATTGCCTAGAACTGCAGCATAAACGATATTATAATCTTTAGGATGGGTTACAATCCTGGGCACATGCCTGCTTTTTTCAAGACCTGCCTTCTTCCAGGTTTTTCCTGCATCTTCTGTTTTCCATACTCCATAACCCGATGAAACATTTCCTCTCACCGTTTTTTCTCCACCACCAACATAGATCACATTAGGATCATTTTTTGCAACTTCAATAGCACCTATAGAGCCGCCAAAAAAGCCATCAGAAATATTTTCCCAACTTCTGCCTCCATTTTCTGTTTTCCAAACACCTCCCCCGGCTGCGCCAAAATAATAGAGATTTGGTTTATCTGGAACCCCGGTAACAGCGGCACTTCTGCCTCCGCGAAACGGCCCGACTAATCTGTATTCTAATGCGTCATATAATTTCTCATCATAATTCTGAGCTGAAACGGATCCAATAAAAATTCCGTTGAATAGAAAGCAAAGACAAATGCTTACCTGAAGTAGTTGTTTGTTCATTGAATTTTGGTTAGATAGGTTTTAAAGATAAGGATTTAAGTCAATTTTCAATATTCCTATTTTAAGGTCTTAACGATCTCACGATTTAGAAAGTAAGCTGTAATAATCGTTGAAATTACATCTGCTATAGGAAAGGATATCCACACCCCAATCTCTCCATAGTATTTTGGCAGAATTAATATTAGTGGAATAAATATAAATCCCTGCCTGGATAAGGTGAGTAAAAATGCCGGAACCGCTTTTCCTATTGCCTGAAAGTAGGCTGCCCCAATTAACTGAACAGCTACAATTGGAATGGCTGCAAAAACCCAGCGCATTGCCGATGGGGTTTGTTCAATAATAGATGCTTCCTGTGTGAAAATTTTTACTAAGCTTGGAGCAAAAAACATGATCCCCAGGAAAATTAACAATCCCATTCCACAGGCATATAGAATGGCTATATTGATGCTTTTTCTAACTCTTGGATATTTGCCGGCTCCATAATTAAAACCTGCAATTGGTAAAAATCCCTGAGTAACTCCCAGAACCGGAAACAGTGCAAACATTAGCATTCGTGCAATAATCGCATATACCGTAACCGAATCTGCTCCTCCAAGGTCAAAAAGAATATTGTTCATTAAAAGATACGTAACGCTTACCACGGCCTGTCTTGCCAGAGTTACCACTCCCAAAGATGATATTTCCTTTAAAATTGGTAGATCCAATCTAAAATGTGAAAAACTAATCCTTAATTCTGAATTTTTCGACAGGAAAAACCAAACGATATAACCCAAACAGAATAAATAAGAGGCAGAAGATGCCAAAGCAGCACCTTCCATTCCCATATCCAGCCTGTTAATAAGAATATAATCTAAAATAAGGTTTGCTACGGAAGGGATGATCATTGCCGTCATCGCAAATTTAGGTTTCCCTTCAGCTCTAATCACATTATTCCCCATCATGGCCAAAGCCAGAAAGGGAACTCCACATAAAACGATGATGTAATATATCTTTGCAGGATCAAAAATTTCCCCTTTTCCGCCAAATGCCGGGATTAGATCATTTACAAAGATCAATCCTGGGATCACCAGTCCAATAGCTAGTAATATTGTTAGGGTAATCTGATTTCCAAAGGTCTTAAGCGCCTTAGGTGTATCATCCCCTCCCAGTGCCCTGGAAATTATAGACGAGCCTCCAATTCCTATGGCCATCCCAAGCGCTGCAATAAAGAAAGAAACCGGAAGCACCACATTAATAGCTGCAATCGCTATTGGCCCGATCCAGTTTCCTACAAAAATAGTGTCTACAAGAATATTTAGGGACATCACAAGAATTCCCACAGATGCAGGTAGCGCTTGCTGGATAAGAAGCTTACCAATGGGTTTTTCGCCCAGTTCTTTAGAATTTTTGACGGCCATTAAGCTTCAACCGGCTTTTGATGCGCCCATTCGTCAATCCATCGGGAAAGTACTTTTACCCATTCTTCCCTGTCATTCAAACAAGGAACTACCGTAAATTTTTCCCCTCCAACTTCATGAAAGATCTCTTCCCCTTCCATGGCGATTTCTTCCAGGGTTTCAAGACAGTCTGAAACAAAGGCCGGAGTTACGATTGCAAGTTTTTTCATTCCCTGTTTTCCAAATCTTTCGATCGTACGATCTGTGTAAGGTTTTAACCAAGGATCAAACCCAAGCCTTGACTGAAAAGAAACACTATACGTATTCTCTTTTAAACCTAAATATTCGGCAACAAGTCGGGTTGTTTCAAAACATTGGTGCCTGTAACAGAACTGATGCGCCGTAGAAGGAGACTGGCAACAGGAACCGTCAATTTTACAATGAGAATTGGTAATATCGCTTTTTCTGATATGTCTTTCAGGAACCCCGTGATAAGAAAACAGTAAATGTTCATATTCTTTATCCTGAAGCGATTCTGAAATGCTATTTGCAAGCGTTCTTATATAATCCGGATGATTGTAAAAAGATGGAACCGTGGTAAAGCTCATATCTGGAAAATGCTCTTTCCTGAGTTCTTCGGCCAGCACCAAAATAGTTTCCGTAGTTGCCATGGCAAACTGAGGATATAGCGGAAAAAGCAACACCTCATCTACTCCCTGATCATGTAGCTCCTGCATTCCCTGCTTTATATTCGGGGTTCCGTAGCGCATAGCCAGCGAAATTGGAACCGAAGTATGATCATCTATTTTAGCCTGTAATCTTTCTGAAAGCACGATTAACGGTGAACCTTCTTCCCACCAGATTTTTTGATAAGCTTCGGCAGACTTTTTTGGTCTTGTATTCAGAACAATTCCTTTCACTAGAAGCGTTCGAGCCCAATAAGGAACATCGATTACCCGCTCGTCCATCAGGAATTCGCCAAGGTATTTTTTTACATCTTTCGGGTCGGTACTATCGGGAGACCCCAGGTTGACCAGCAGTACACCTTTACTCATAATTTTTCTTTTTCAGGTCAAAAATAATATTCTGTATACTTCTATTCATGTTTTTATCATCGGAGTTTTCTATAATTAGATAATTGTATATCCGATTATAGTAAGAATAGAGAACTCGTCACTCTGTCCCGATAACTATCGCGATTGTTTCAGGGATTAATTCATGAGGTTCTGAAACCAGTTCAGGGTAAAGCCATTTGTCAATTTACAGACAATCAATTATCTAATGCGAATTCAATACATCTGCTTAAATGCTCCAGAAAATCAGGTTCAGAATAAGATTCTGAGGTATGACCTCCGCCAGTGTAAATAGATTTCCCTCCTCCGCGATAATTCTGAAACCAGGCAATAGGATGAAAATCTCCATTTTCGCCTCCTTCATAACTACTTTCATCCAACGTCATTAGTACATTTAAACCTGTAGCAATATTTTTATAATTATACCACTCATCTGTTCTTTTCCATTTATCATCCTGCAAGTGATCTAAGGTGCTATGCTGCGGCATTTTTATATTTACAATTGCTTCCTGAACCTTTGGATGACTTTTAAAATATGCTCCAACCAGATCTCCATACCATCTCCAGTTATATTCGGTATCTGCGGCAGCATGAATTCCGAAGAAATTCCCGCCATTATCCATATAATTTTGAAAAGCCGTTTGTTCTTCCATATTCAAAATATCCCCGGTGGTATTTAAAAAAATGACCAGGTCTATCTCCTGCATATTATTTTCAGTAAAAAACCTGCTATCCTGACTTGTGATACTTTTGAAATTAATTTCGTTCCCGATTCTTTGAATTGCCTGAATCCCATCTTCAATAGAATTATGCCTGAAACCCTCGGTTTTAGAAAAGATCAAAACCTGCTTTTCCTGAGCTGATAAAGCAGAAATATTCAGAATAGTAAAACAAATGATCACAGAAAATAAAAATTTCATAGCATGCATTTTTAGTTAATAGACAATGTATATTTCTTGGGCGTAGTACCGAATTTCTTTTTGAAACCAGCTATAAAATGACTTGCCGTACTATAACCTACTTTTAATCCCACCTCATTTACATTGTAATCTCCAGACTCTAGGAGCTTACGAGCATATTCCATTTTGTAATCGAACAAAAAGCTGTAAACCGAATCTCCATAAATCTGCTTAAAACCTTCCTTTAATTTTTTAAGACTCAAGCCTATTTCTTCTGAAAGCTCCTGCAAAGAAGGCGGCTCAGCCATACGGGAAATTACAATGTCTTTAGCCCTTCTTATTTTTTTGATGTTTTCCTCATCACTTAAAAAAGGACATTGTTCCAAATCTGGATTTTCAGATTTATTAAAATACAGGCTCATCAGCTCAAAAGCTTTCGCTTTAAAGTAAAGATTTTTAATACTGGGAGTTAGATTAAAATTCATCAATTGATTGAGGACAACGGCCATAGAAGGAGAAACCGGTGCATCTTTATAGTATTTTTTATCTTTATTGTCGGTACTCAAAAAAGTAATATAATCGGCTTCCTGGGAAAATAGAGCGTGGAATTTTTTGATGGAAATTACCAGTGAGATCAACCAGGTTTCGGCTTCCAAAGAAACATTCAACGGCAGGTCCCGCTGAGGATTATACAACAACAGGGAATTTTCTTCCTTTAGCGGCAGTTCATAACTACCATTATTAAAAAGAAACTTGCTGTTTCCCTTCACATTAAAATGAAACTGGATAAAACTATTGTCTATATCCCTGGACATCAATTTTGTATCTGCAGTATCGTTCTGAAATTTCAGAATAAATAAACCATCTTCAATCTTTATCTCTTCAGAAATACTTACAGCGTTATTTTTTAAATGACTTTCCATAAAATACAATTTTTATTTATTTAGAATCAATCTAAACAAACAGCCTCAAAGCAGCTATCATTACTACAAAAGTATGGCATTTTCATATTTCAAGTCCTATTTTCATGATAATTATCATCTATCGACACATTTAGTGCTTCTAGCGTTACTTTTTCGTTAAGGCTTATATTATTTTTGCAGCGGTATTCCCTAAACCATTACATGGAAGATTATCACATTTCTAGAGGAAAGCACTTTTACACCATAGGTTTAAGTTACAAAAAGGCCGATGCCGAGATTAGAGGACATTTTAGTCTTACTGAAGAATCTAAGCAGCGATTGCTTGAACAGGCAAAAGAAGAAGGCATTGATGGTATTTTAGTAACATCTACTTGCAACCGAACCGAAATTTACGGCTTCGCACAACATCCATTTCAGCTTATCAAATTACTTTGTGAACATACTCACGGCACCGTGGAAGAGTTTGAAAAAGTAGCATACGTTTATAAAAACAAACAGGCAATAACTCATATTTTTAAGGTAGGAACCGGGCTGGATAGTCAGATTCTGGGAGATTTTGAAATTATCAGTCAGTTAAAAATCGCCTTTGTAAGATCTAAAAAACTCGGGCTGGTAAATGCATTTTTAGAACGCCTTGTAAATGCGGTTATTCAGGCCAGCAAGCGAATTAAGAATGAGACAGAGATTTCTACCGGGGCAACTTCGGTATCTTTCGCTTCAGTACAGTATATTTTAAAACATATTGATAAAGTTTCTGAAAAGAATATTTTGCTTTTCGGAACCGGGAAAATTGGTAGAAATACTTGTGAAAACCTAGTGAAACATACCAGAAATAATCATATTACTTTAATAAACCGTACCAAGGATAAAGCCGAAAGGATTGCCGGAAAATTCAATTTAATCGTTAAAGATTATGCCGATCTTCAGGCGGAAATTAGAAATAGCGATATTTTAATCGTCGCTACCGGGGCTCAAAATCCTACGATTTCCAAAGAGCTTATCTATCCAAAAAAGGAGCTTCTTATCCTCGATCTTTCTATTCCGAAGAATGTTTCAGATGATGTTCACGAGTTGGAAAATGTGAAATTGATCCATCTCGATCATCTTTCTCAAATGACCGATGAAACTTTGGAAAAACGCAAACAATTTATTCCGCAGGCCAAAGAAATAATCACTGAAGTTGAAAGTGAATTTAACCGGTGGCTGGAAACCAGAAAATTCGCTCCTACCATTAAAGCTTTGAAAAAGAAGCTAAAAACGATGAAAGATGATGAGCTTGATTTTCAGCGGAAAAAAATATCTGACTTTAACGATGAACAGGCTGAAATTGTAAGCAACAGGATCATTCAAAAGATCATGAAACATTTCGCCAATCATCTAAAAGGAGATGCTGAAACTACTGATGAGAGTCTGGAACTTATTCAGAAAGTCTTTCAACTTGAAGAGGTTAACAAATGAGTAAAGTAATTAGAATTGGTACACGCGATAGCGAACTTGCGCTCTGGCAGGCCAAAACCGTACAAAAAGCTCTGGAAAGTACGGGGCATCAAACCGAACTGGTTCCGGTAAAATCTACCGGAGACCTCAATTTGGATCAGCCACTTTATGAAATGGGCATTACCGGGATATTTACGAAAACCCTCGATGTTGCCATGATAAATGGCGATGTTGATATTGCGGTACATTCCATGAAAGATGTTCCTACAGCACTTCCAAAAGGTATTGTGGAAGCTGCTATTATGAAAAGGGCCAACAGCAAAGATCTTCTTATTCATAAAGGAGTGGAATTTTTAGAAAATGAAGAGGGCACCATCGCAACCGGAAGTCTTCGGAGAAAAGCGCAATGGCTTCATAAATATCCCAATCATAAAGTAGTAGATCTTCGTGGGAATGTAAATACCCGCATGCAGAAACTAAATGATAATAACTGGAACGGAGCGATTTTCGCTGCTGCCGGACTGGAACGAATAGAAATAAAGCCTGAGAACTTTATAGATCTCAATTGGATGATTCCCGCTCCTGCACAGGGTGCGATGCTCATTGTTGCCATGGAAGAAGATGAGTATTGCAGAAGAGCGCTTTCGGTTTTAAACCACAAGGAATCTGAACTTTGCGTTCATGTAGAGCGTGAATTTTTGAAAACTCTGGAAGGTGGATGTACCGCTCCCATTGGAGCTTTGGCCAAAATTCTGAATAATCATGTTCATTTTCATGGTGCATTATTCAGTTTAGACGGAAAAAAGAAGATGGAAGTAGAAAGATCTCTGCCTGTTGCTGAAATTGAAGATATGGGGAAAGAATGTGCGCAGGAAATTTTAAAAAATGGCGGCAAAGAGTTAATGGCTAATATCAAATCGGTATTAAACAACTAAGCAATGCCCAGCGTTCTTTCTACGAAAAAATTAGCACTTAATCAGAAGGAATTACTACTGAATAGCGGAATAGGATTCGTAGAATATGACGCAATTTCCATTAAGTCCATTGATTTCGATCTTAAAAAAGAAGTCTTTGAAAATACCATTTTCACCAGTAAGAATGCAGTAAGGGCTATTCAGGGAAAAGATATAAAAATTAAAAACTGTTTTTGTGTTGGAGAGAAAACCGCAACATTTCTGAACGAAAAGGGATTTTCGGTTTTAGAAACCGCTGACAATGGAACAGACTTAGCTCAAAAAATTATTCAGAAGCATCGCGAAAAACAGTTTCATTTTTTCTGCGGAAATAAGCGAAGAGAGGAATTGCCTCAATTATTAAAGAAAAGCAACATTCAGCTTTCGGAAACTGTTGTTTATAAAACAGCTTTAAATCCAAAGAAATTTGAATCTCATTTTGATGGAATTCTTTTTTTTAGTCCGAGTGCTGTTCAGAGTTTTACAAAAAAAAATAAAATAAATTCCATTGCTTTTTGCATTGGAGAAACCACGGCTAATGAAGTTAAAAAGCATTCAGAAAATGTAGTCATAGCTTCTAAACCTAGTATTGAAAATGTGATTGTAAAGGTGGTTTCAAATTTAAAGAACATATAAAATACATCAGGAAATGATAAAGAACGATCTATTACTAAAAGCTTTAAAAGGAGAATCTGTAGAACGCCCTCCCGTTTGGATGATGCGACAGGCAGGAAGATATCTGCCAGATTTTATGAAACTTAAAGAAAAGTACGATTTCTTTACCCGTTGCAGAACTCCGGAGCTTGCTACAGAAATTACGGTAATGCCCATAAGACAAATTGGTCCTGATGCTGCAATTCTCTTTAGCGATATTCTGGTAGTTCCTCAAGCGATGAATATTGAGGTGGAGATGAAACCGGGAGTTGGGCCATGGTTGCCAAATCCTATTGATTCTCCCAAAAAGGTAGAACAGGTGATTGTTCCTGATGTGAATGAAGAATTAGGATATGTATTTGAAGCTATCAAAATGACGAAGCAGGAACTTAATGATGAGGTTCCATTAATAGGTTTTGCCGGTTCTCCATGGACCATTTTATGTTATTGCGTACAGGGACAGGGTTCAAAAACTTTCGACAAAGCTAAAAGATTCTGTTTTATGAATCCTATCGCGGCCCACACCCTACTTCAGAAGATTACAGACACAACTATCGCTTATTTAAAGGAAAAAGTAAAAGCAGGCGTAGATGCCGTTCAGCTTTTTGATTCCTGGGGTGGATTATTAGAACCTAAGGATTATCAGGAGTTTTCATGGAAATACATGCAGCAGATCATTGAAGCTTTAAAAGATGAAGTTCCGGTAATCGCCTACGGAAAAGGATGCTGGTTTGCTCTGGATAAAATGGCGAAATCTGGTGCCGCAGCACTGGGTGTAGACTGGACGTGTGAAGCAAGAAACGCAAGATATTTAAGTGGCGGAGAGATCACGCTACAAGGGAATTTTGATCCGGCGAGGTTATATTCTAAACCTATTGAAATAAAATATATGGTTAATGATATGATTAAAGCCTTCGGAAAAGACCGATATATCGCAAATCTTGGTCATGGAATTTTGCCGAACATTCCAGTAGATAATGCCAAAGCCTTTGTAGATGCTGTAAAAGAATATAAGGAGTAAGTGTTAATCTGGAATAGGCTCAAAAGCTTGAATTTTCGACAAATATTGAGGCTTTCTAAGTTTTTCATAACGCGTCCACTTTATATTATTCCAACCTACAAAGCAACCAGAAGGACACTAAAAATTTGCAATACTAAATTTGGAAAAGAACATCATCTGGACAATAAGGCAAACGCATTTAGACATGCCTTATGGAATTTTATACTTTGTGAAGCTTATTTTGAAATTTCAAAATCTGTAGAAAAAGCTCTATTTCAAAGTAAAAGAATAACAGATTTACATGAAGATCTATTTCCAAATTCAGCACCGGCAAGGTTAATGGACCTGCATAATAATAAAGTTGGGAGAACGCTGTTTAATATGGATAATCAGTTGGAGATCGTAAATCACCTCGAACTGATGATGGAAAATGCTAGAAAATTAGCGCCTTTTCCAGAAGTGAAAAATTCCGATACCTATCTGGTATATTTAGAAGACTGAAAAATAAACTAATGAAGAATCGTTTTTACGCATATATACAGAAACTTCAGGATACCATCACTGCCAAATTGGAAGAGGTAGATGGAAAAGCCAAATTTCAGGAAGATATTTGGAAACGTGAAGAAGGTGGCGGTGGAAGAACCAGGGTCATAGAGAACGGAGCTGTTTTTGAAAAAGGGGGCGTAAATATTTCCGCAGTTTATGGTCCGCTGGCTCCAGCCATGCAGCAATATTTTAAAGTAGGAGATGTAGACTTTTTTGCCTGCGGATTAAGTTTAGTGCTCCACCCAAAAAATCCAATGATTCCTACTGTACATGCAAATTGGAGATATTTTGAAATGTATAATAAAGACGGAAAGATCATAGACCAGTGGTTTGGTGGTGGCCAGGATCTTACTCCTTATTATCTTTTTGAAGAAGATGCGCAGCATTTTCACAGAGTGTCTAAAAACGCCTGTACTCCGCATGGTTTTTCATTGTATACAGATTTCAAGCAGAAATGCGATGAATATTTCTGGAACTCACATCGTGAAGAAGCCCGCGGAATTGGTGGTTTATTCTTCGATTATTTAAAAGGCGACAGTCACATGAAGATTAATGACTGGTATGATTTTGTTACAGATGTTGGAAATTCTTTTCTGAATGCCTACGTCCCGATCGTGGAGAAAAGAAAGCGTCTTTCTTACACTAAAGAAAATAGGACCTGGCAGGAAATACGAAGAGGCCGATATGTGGAATTCAACCTGGTTCACGATAAAGGAACTTTATTCGGATTAAAAACCAACGGTAGAATTGAAAGCATTTTAATGAGTCTTCCTCCCCACGTTCAATGGGTCTATGATCATCATCCGGAAAAAGGAAGCGCTGAAGAGAAACTATTGAAAGTACTAAAAAAACCTGTTGATTGGGTTTAATAGCTAAAAGCTTTAGGCTCTAAGCTGAAAGCTTTTTAATGAAATAAATATGGTTGATTATAGAAATTACACTGTTTGGAAAAAAGCTCATGCTTTAGTGTTAGATATCTATAAAACCACCAGGAATTTACCTTCTGAAGAAAAATTCAATTTAATTTCACAAATGAATAGAGCTGCGCTTTCTGTTCCAACTAATATTGTTGAAGGATGTGGCAGGGAAACTCAAAAAGAATTTTTAAGATTTCTACATATTTCTTCAGGTTCCGCTTTTGAATTGGAATATCTAATCTTGGTATGTAGGGATCTTAAATTCATTGATATTGAAACTTCAGAAGAATTGATGCGTCAAATAGCCGAAATCAAAAGAATGCTATTTTCTTTAATTCAAAAAATAAAATCAGACCTCTAATTCTACTTAACGCTTAGAGCTTAACGCTAAAAACTTAATTCCAATGTACCCATTACGCCGAAACAGAAGACTAAGAACCAACGAATCTATAAGAGCCATGGTTAGAGAAACTATTATTTCTCCCAATGATTTTATCGTCCCATTATTTATTGTAGAAGGTAAAAATGTAAAGGACGAGATCGCTTCCATGCCGGGATATTTTAGATATAGCCTGGACCTTATTGAAAAAGAGGTAAAGGAATTATGGAGTATGGGCTTAAAATCGGTGTTGCTTTTTGTGAAAGTGCCTGAAAATCTAAAAGATAATGCGGGTAAGGAAGCTCTTAATCCTGAAGGCCTGATGCAACGAGCGATTAAAACTGTAAAAAACGCGATTCCTGAGATGGTGGTAATGACAGATGTTGCCCTTGACCCCTATTCGGCTTATGGGCATGATGGGATTATTGCTAATGGTAAAGTTCTGAATGATGATACTACGGCAGTGCTTGCTGAAATGTCTCTTTCCCATGCTAAGGCAGGTGCCGATTTTGTTGCTCCAAGTGATATGATGGACGGCAGAATTTTTGAAATTAGAAGTCTACTGGAAGATGAAGGTTTCCACGATACGGGAATCATGAGCTATTCTGCTAAATATGCTTCGGCTTTCTATGGTCCTTTTAGAGATGCGTTAGATTCTGCACCGGTAGAGGCTAAGAATACTCCGAGAGATAAAAAAACCTATCAGATGGATCCTTCAAATCGAGAAGAGGCTGTAAGAGAAACGCTCATGGATATTGACGAAGGTGCAGATATTGTGATGGTAAAACCAGGTTTATGTTATCTGGATATCGTTAGAGATCTTAGAAATACAGTAAATGTACCATTGGCAGTATATCAGGTAAGTGGGGAATATGCGATGATAAAAGCGGCTTCAGAAAAAGGCTGGCTGGATCATGATGCGGTAGTATTAGAACAACTAACGGCAATAAAACGTGCCGGAGCCAACATGATCGCTTCCTATTTCGCCAAAGAAGCAGTAAAATTAATTTCCTGATCCGGAGAAAATTATAACTAAATTTTTCATCTTTGAATTTGTTTTCTCAGTAGTTTTATAATGTGAAAAATAAAAAGCAACTCTATATAAGTCTGTTATTGCTGCAGGTCTTTCTAATGACCTCGGCAAATGCTTTTGCTTTTACAAGTTTTTCTAAAATTACTGACTCTTCTGAACAGGAAGAATACTACAATCCTCATCTAAATAAGCAAGCAGTACTTTTTGAAGAAAGTATTACGGGCTTTGAAGCAGAGACCTCTTCAGAAAATGAGAATGAGCTTTATTCCTATATTCCGGAGCACTACTTCAAGTTTAGACCTGACTTTTCTTATTCGGTAAATAATCATATTTCCGATTATCAACCTAATGGGAAAGAGTTCCTCAAAAAACACATTTTCCCTTTCCATTTTTTCTGGTAATTAAGTAACACATTTCGGGCTTTAATAAGCACAAAAGAACTCGTTCAAATTTCCTGAACGAGGCTAAATTCAATTACTTAATTTAAAATAAAAATGGATAAAACATCTTTAATTATTGGGATAGCGCTCTTTGCAGCCTTTATTTTTCCTATCGCATATATACTTATAAAACAAAAATCACAGGTTAAGAAAAACAGGAACCTTTTAACCAATATCGCTTCAAAAAACAACCTGAAGTTAGACAAAACCGAAACATTTGGTCATCTATCTCTTGGGCTGGACAGTTCCCAAAAGAAACTGGTAATTCTTGAATACGGCGATGTTCAAAATTCAAATATTATAGATCTTACGAAAGTAGATCAGATAAAAATTGCCAAAAAACTGGAGACTAGTTTTTCCGGAGATATCAAGAAAGAAAAAATTGTACACCTGGCTCTTGAATTTGCCGGAGAAAAACAAAGTAAGTTAGCAGAAATCACTTTTTATGATGAGGATGACTATGACAGTACCGATGCTGAAATAAGATTGAACGAAGCTAAAAAATGGGATGATATACTTCAAAAGAATCTTGCATTTTAATGCTTAGTTTAGTTCATTGTATAAAGCCTTCTTTGAAAACGGAAGGCTTTTTTAATTCGCTTTTATCATTTCTTTTAAAAAATTTGCTTTCAGATTACATAAATTAGCCAGTCTAACAGTCAATTAAGTATATGGGCTTATTAATTCTTATTGCCACATTATCAATTTTTTTCTCATTTATGTGCTCTATACTGGAGGCTTCATTGCTCAGTATCACCCCATCTTTTATTAAGATCAAAAGAAAAGAGGGAAAAGCTTATGCCAATACCTTAGCTCATTTAAAGCAAGATATCGATAAACCTCTTATAGCCATACTCACTATCAATACCATCGCACATACCGTTGGAGCGATATTGGTAGGGGTGCAGGCTGAAAAAACCTTTGGGGATGGAGGAAATTCCGTCGGAATTGTTTCCGCAGTGATGACCTTAGCGATTTTAATACTTTCAGAAATTATCCCGAAGACCATTGGGGCAACTTACTGGCAATCCCTTGGAAATTTTACAGCAAAATCTTTAAATATCATGATTTTTCCCCTGAAGTATACGGGAATCTTATGGCTTATGATGCTTACTACAAAGTTGATAGGCAAGTCGGCTCATGTAAGCAGTATGAGTAAAGAGGAATTTGCAGCAATCACTGATGCCGCCGAAGAAGATGGAGTTTTTGAAGAAAGTGAAACCACGGTGATTAAAAATCTATTGGTTTTTAAATCTGTAGAAGCCAAAGATGTAATGACGCCATTTTCAGTAGCAATTACTGAAGATGAAAGTATGTCCTTGGAAGATTTTCACCAAAGCCACCGAAATTTAAAATTTTCAAGAATCCCGGTTTATAAGGAGAAATCGAATAATGTCTCCGGTTTTATTCTGAAAGATGATGTACTTGAAGAGATGATCGATGAAAAGGGAAAACAGCCTTTAAGCAGCATTAAGAGAGAAATTTTGGTTACTAAAGATAATACTCCTATTCCCGAATTGTTTGAAATCTTTGTTCAGAAAAGAGCACATATTTCCATGATCGTGGATGAATATGGAAATGTTACCGGGATCGTAACCATGGAAGATATCATTGAAACCCTTCTTGGACTGGAGATCATGGATGAGAGTGACAGTGTGGAAGATATGCAAATGCTTGCCAGGAAAAACTGGGAAAGACGTGCAAAACGTCTTGGACTTATCCAGAGAAAGCAGGATCAGGAAACTGGAAATATTACCAAAGAGGCAGAAGAAACTAATGAAAAAAGCCAGAATTAAAACGCCGCTTGGAATTGCTGAATTATGTGGAAATTCAGATGGATTGATCTCTGTAAAAGTAATGGATGCAGGAAGTGTCACTTCGGAAATCCCTTCAGAACTGAAAACTGCTGCTACTCAACTGGCATCTTATTTTAAAGGAGAGTTGAATGAATTCAGTTTGAAACTGAATCCGCAGGGAACAGATTTTCAGAAAAAAGTATGGAAGCAACTTGAAAAGATCCCTTACGGAACTACCACTTCTTACCTCCAATTATCACGGGAATTGGGAGATAAAAAAGCAATAAGAGCCGTAGCTGCGGCCAACGGTAAAAATCCGCTATGGATCATTGTGCCATGCCACAGGGTTATTGGTAGCGATGGCTCACTCACAGGTTATGCCGGCGGACTATATCGTAAAAAATGGCTGCTTGATCTTGAAAATCCTCCTAAGCAACAGAGTCTGTTTTAAAATTATTATTTTAATCAGATGAAAAAGCTATTCAGAGGCCTTTTACTTTTTATCGGATTTTTATTTGTTGCCTCGCTTATTTTATACATTCTGGGCTACGGATATATTTTCAAAGGAATTAGCACTACCTATTTCTCAGGCCATAAAACAGCCTTTATAGACGACTATCCATATTTTGATAACCATGTTATTCAGAATTCAGATAAAGTACAGGAGTGGCCTTTAGCTGAAGCCTATAACGAGGTTGATGCTACCCTAACCCTAGATAGTTTACATAGCGCGTTAGAAACCGCTGCTTTCCTAATTATCAAAAACGATAGTATCTGGTTTGAGAAATATTATAATGGTTATGATAAGATCTCCAAAACCAATTCATTTTCGATGGCAAAGAGTATTGTCACCACTTTGATGTTCAAGGCCATTCAGGACGGGCACCTGGAAAATATAAATCAACCTGTTTCAGATTTCTTTCCACAATTTGAAAAAAAGCTAACAATCGGCGATCTATCTTCCATGTCTTCAGGTTTAAACTGGAACGAGAATTATTACAATCCTTTTGCATCTACGGCAAGGGCTTATTTTGATGATGATATTAGAGAACAGGTCCTGGAGTTAAAAGTGGTAGAAGCACCGGGGAAAGAATTTAAATATCTCAGCGGAAATACCCAGTTATTGGGAATGGTACTTGAGAAAGCTACTGGAAAGAGCCTTAGCGAATATCTAAGCGAAAGTTTCTGGAAACCGTTGGGTATGAATGATGCTGGGCTCTGGCAGGTAGACAGCGAAGAATCTGGAATGGAGAAAGCATATTGTTGTATTTCCAGCAATGCCCGAAATTTTGGAAAATTCGGTAAACTCTTTATCAATTATGGAAAATGGGACGATCAGCAAATCCTTGATTCCGCATATATCGCAAAAGCCTCCAAACCCAGATTTGAAGAAACCCCACATTACGGTTATGGTTTCTGGCTAAGTGATTATAAAAACAAGAATATTTTCTATATGCGTGGGGTTTTAGGCCAGTACGTTATCATGATTCCTGAAGATGATCTGGTTATTGTTAGGTTGGGCAGGAAACTTATCAGAAGCACCAATGGTGATAAACACTACAAAGACTTTTATATGTATATTGATGAGGCTTATAAAATGTTAGATCATGCTTCATAAACTCAACCTGGAAAACGTCCTTTTTCTGGATATTGAAACCGTGCCAGAATTCAGGGATTTCTCTGAAATGGATGATGAAAAAAAGATTCTTTGGGAAGAAAAATCCAAATATCAACGAAAGGATGACTTTACTCCTGAAGAATTTTATGAGAGAGCCGGAATATGGAGTGAATTTGGAAAGATCATCTGTATTTCCGTTGGATTTTTTAGCTTTAGAAATGGAAATAGAAACTTCAGGCTTACCAGTTTTAAAGGTGAAGAGGAAAAGCTTTTAGGAGAGTTTACAGCGCTTTTAGAAGAATATTTCTTTCAACCCAATCAATTACTATGCGCCCATAATGGGAAGGAATTTGATTTCCCTTATATCGCCAGGAGGATGCTTATTCATAATATGCGATTGCCTTCAAAACTGAATCTCTTCGGAAAAAAACCATGGGAAGTACCTCATCTGGATACTTTAGAATTATGGAAATTTGGAGATTATAAGCACTACACTTCATTAAAACTTCTCACTCACGTCCTCGGAATCCCTTCTCCTAAAGAAGATATAGACGGCTCCATGGTTAGGGAAGTATATTACGAAAAAGGTGAGTTAAACAGGATCGTAGAATACTGTGAGCGCGATGTTCTTGCCATCGCCCAGGTGATCTTAAGACTGCGGCAGGAAAACTTACTGACTGAATCTGAGATCATTTCCGTATAAATTATTCTTAAAATATTGTTATTCAGAAGTGAAGATAGACCTATTCCCTCTCTAAATGTGTAACTTTAAGATATACTAAACCAATAAATTCTTATTTATGTATTTATATATTGAAATGTGGAATGTTACTACAAAATGGATGAAACTCGACCGCAATGAAAGAAGAAAATTGATGGATGATATGCATGGCCGAATAAAAAACATGAGGGCCAGTGGTGTTGAAAACCTTGGATGGGCGAGAAATGATGAACATACTCCTTATAGAAGTGACTATCGCTATATGACGGTATGGAAAATGCCTTCTAAAGCAGAAGTAGAAGCTTTGGAAAGTAACTTGAAGAAAGTTGGCTGGTACGATTATTTCTCCCAGGCGAATTCAAGAGGCGAAATGATCTTACAGGAAGATGCAATTGATTTTCTTGTAGATATCGAAGAGAATTCAACTTCAATGTCCTAAATAAAAAGAGGTCTAAAAAGGTGTCCACATTGTGATTGCCTTTTTAGACCTCTTTTAATTATTTCAATTTCATTTCGGGAATATCACCCTCAATAATTAATTTCCCTTCTGTAGCTTTCTCAATTTCATCTACACTCACTCCCGGAGCTCTTTCCAATAGTTTAAAACCATTTTCCGTAACTTCCAGAACTGCCAGGTTGGTCACAATCTTAGTAACACAACCAACTCCTGTTAAAGGCAATGAACACTTTTTAAGTAATTTGGAGTCTCCGGCTTTGTTGGTATGCATCATCGCTACAATAATATTTTCTGCGGAAGCTACCAGATCCATAGCCCCTCCCATACCTTTTACCATTTTACCAGGAATTTTCCAGTTTGCGATATCGCCATTTTCAGCTACTTCCATAGCTCCAAGAATAGTAAGATCTACATGTTGACCTCTAATCATTCCAAAACTAATAGCCGAATCAAAGAAACTAGCTCCCGGTAGAGCGGTTATCGTTTGCTTTCCAGCGTTTATAAGATCTGCATCTTCCTCTCCATCAACCGGAAATGGTCCCATTCCCAGGATTCCATTTTCGCTCTGAAACTCCACCTGTATATCGTCACGTACAAAATTGGCCACCAACGTTGGAATTCCAATCCCCAGATTTACATAATATCCGTCTTTTATCTCCTTAGCTATTCTTTGTGCTATTCCGTTTTTATCTAACATCTTTTCAATTTGTTAATTTGAGAATTAGGTAATTTGAAAATTATCTCATTTTGGTTGAACTTATTATTTTCGAAAGAATCTTGGTAATCGTCTTTAGTTCTTCTAATAACTCGATTTTAGGAGAAGGAAGTACTTCAGACTTCAAGCATAACTCTAACCAGTAGGTAGTCTCATCAGCTTCTTTCGCAGCAATTTTGAATTTGTGTATAAAATCAGCCTTACTTTCGGCATTTTGAGCTTCCTTCACATTCGCACCAATTGATGTACCACTACGAAATAATTGAGAGGCCAGTTCAAACTTATGTTCTTTCCTTAGTAATTCTGTAAACAGAATAATTTCCAAAGAAAAATTAAAAGTTTTCTGAACTATTATATTATCCCTGTCATCTCTCAATCTTCAAATTTTCAAATTAAACCATTTTCAAATTTATTTCTGTCTTACCGTTCGTTGTTCAATTCGTTTCTCATAGTCTTTTCCCTGGAAAATTCGTTGTACAAATATTCCCGGAATATGTATATGGTTTGGATCAAGTTCTCCTGGCTCTACCAGTTCTTCTACCTCAGCCACGGTGATCTTGGCTGAACCGCACATAGTTGGATTAAAGTTTCTTGCCGTTCCTTTAAAGATTAAGTTCCCTGCCTTATCCCCTTTCCAGGCTTTTACAAAGGCAAAATCTGCTTTAAAAGCTTTTTCAAGTACATACATTTTACCGTCAAACTCCCTGGTTTCTTTGCCCTGGGCAACTTCAGTTCCATAGCCTGCAGGTGTATAAATCGCCGGAAATCCCTGCTGTGCCGCCTGGCATCTGGCCGCTAATGTTCCCTGCGGAATTAATTCTACATCAAGTTCACCGCTAAGCATCTGCTTTTCAAAAATGGCATTTTCTCCCACGTAGGAAGAGACCATTTTATCAATTTGTTTTTTATGAAGTAATTGCCCCAGGCCAAAATCGTCTACCCCGGCATTATTGGAAATACAGGTAAGATTCTTTACGTTGAGTCTAACAAGTTCAGAAATCGCATTTTCAGGGATTCCGCTTAAACCGAAACCTCCAAGCATAAAGGTCATCTCGTCCTTAACGCCTTCTAGAGCGTCCTGTACATTATTAACCGTTTTTATGATCATTTTTTCAGAATTTTACCCGAAAATACGAAAATAAAAATGTGGCCGCAACGAAAGATGTTCGTGAATTGAGGAATAGATAAAATTAAAGGATGTTTTTTATGAAAAGCTTAAAAATCCAGCTCATCCGGGACTGAATCGTTCGTATTTTGGTTTGCACCATAATTGTCACAATTCACTTCAATACTTAAATTTTTAGGTCGTTCAAAGGCATCTTTAGAAACCTTGAGATCTTCGTTTTTATAAACGTCTTTCATATACATTCCCCAAATTGGTAACGCCATGGTTGCTCCCTGGCCATATCTAATTCCCGGGAAATGTACCGCGCGATCTTCTGCTCCCACCCAAACACCTGTGGCAAGGTTTGGAACCATCCCTATAAACCAACCATCACTTTGATTTTGTGTAGTTCCCGTTTTCCCGGCAATAGGATTTTTGAAATCATAAGGATAACCGGTCACTGCCCTTTCGTAATCCTGTCGTCCTTTTGCCCAGGTTCCTCGTAGTCTAATACCGGACCCAGATTGTGTAACCCCTTCCAATAATGTAGTAGTTACGTATGCCGCCTCTTTACTTAATACATCCCTGGTCTCAGGTACATGTTGATATAGTACGGTACCATTTTTATCTTCGATACGATTTACTAGAACGGGTTTTACATACACTCCCTGGTTAGCGAAAGTGCTAAAAGCCGAAACCATTTCGAACAAACTAAGATCTGCAGTTCCAAGAGCAATAGAAGGTACTTTTGGAATATTTGATACATCAACACCTAGTTTTTTCGCAAGGTCTATTACAGGTCCCGGGCCTGTTTTGTCGATTAATCTTGCTGTTACCGTATTAACAGATTTTGCCAATGCTTCCTTCAGGGAAATCATCCCTTCATAACCATCATTACCGGCATTCTTTGGTGACCAGTCTTTTTGATTGCCATGCTTTCCGGCCTCAATGGTAAATCGTGCTCTTGGCAGGGTATCACAAGGAGAAAATTTTAACTGATCTATCGCTGTGGCATATACAAAGGGTTTAAAAGTAGAACCCACTTGCCTTTTCCCCTGCTTAACGTGATCGTATTTAAAATGCTTGAAATTAGTACCACCAACCCAGGCCTTCACCTCGCCAGTTTGCGGCACCATAGACATCATTCCCGCCTGGAGGAAAGATTTATAGTATAAGATGGAATCACGGGGAGTCATTACTGTATCAATAGTTCCTTTCCAACTAAAGACACGCATCTCTGCATCTTCTGTAAAAGAATTTCTAATTTCTTCCTCAGATTTTCCCTGAGCCTCCATTTTATTCCATCTTGCTGAACGCTGCATGGCGCTTTCTACAAGACTTTCTACTTCAGATTTATCAATATCACGAAAAGGGGCTGTAGAATTATTTTCATTTTGACGATCAAATTCCTTCTGAATATGCGAAATATGCTTTGTTACGGCGTCTTCTGCGTATTCCTGCATCTTAGAATCTAAACTGGTATAAATTTTAAGTCCGTCTCTAAAAAGACTATATTCGCTACCATCTGGCTTAGGATTTTCTTCAATCCAATTCCTCATAAACTTCTGAAGATAAGCTCTGAAATAAGTTGCCATCCCTTCATCATGGCCTTCCGGGGTAAATTCAATCTTCATAGGTAACTTCTGAAGTGAATCCATTTCCTGTTCAGAAAGAAAACCATTACGGTTCATCTGTTCAAAAACCTGATTTCTTCTGTCTTTTACCATTTCAGGTCTTCTCATAGGGTTGTATAAAGCAGAGTTCTTAAGCATCCCTACCAATACAGCCGATTCTTCTATCTTTAGATCCCTAGGTTCTTTATCAAAATAAATTTTAGAAGCTGAACGTATTCCTACTGCCTGATAAATAAAATCGTATTTATTAAAATACATGGTAATGATCTCCTCCTTGGTATACTGGCGTTCCAATCTCGTGGAGATCACCCATTCCTTGACTTTCTGAAAGACCCTTTCTACATTATTCTGAGCAACGTCTTCTGTAAAAAGTTGTTTTGCCAGCTGTTGTGTGATGGTACTTGCTCCGCCCCTGGTTCCCAGATAAACAGCGGCCCTTACGGTTCCTTTTGCATCTATTCCCGCATGCTGATAGAAGCGTTCATCTTCTGTTGCCACTAAGGCCTGAACCAAATGCTCTGGCAGGTCATCGTATTTAATAGGTGTTCTATTTTCGCTATAGTATTTACCCAAAGTCTCACCGTCTGAAGAAAATATTTCGGTAGCAAGATTAGTTTCAGGGTTCTCAAGCTCATCAAAGCTTGGCATTTTACCAAATGCTCCCCAGCCTGCAAGTAAAAAGATAAAGATTGATACTAGAATTCCAATTCCGAAAAGTGTCCAGAATCCAACAATAAACTTACGATTGCTGTGTGCAGGTTTCTTAGTTTTTTTGGGTGTGCGGGCCATTTATATCACGAAAATTAATTGTCACTTTTTTCAATTCTGAATCCAACATCTGTGATTCCTTCCAATTCCTGAATTCCATCTACGTCACCATTCTTGCGCATTGCCTGCTGAATGCTTACTTTGTATTTTCCGGATTCATCGAATTTCACATTCTCCTTGTACCAGAGTTTGCTCTCTTTAACATCCCCAAAACCTATACCGAGCCATTCCCCGTTTGGTTTGGTCATATCATATTCTAACGTATCGCTAATCACTTTTCCCTGCGGAAATTTAATCTCAGTGATTAGAAAAAGATTACTATACCGGTAATCATTGTTGTTCCTGATATTTATAAATAAATCGTAGACCTTTGTAGAGTCTATATTATCCAGCTCAAAATTTACCAGGGAGTCTTTATGCCATTCATGAATAGACTCATACTCATCATAAACTCTTTTCTTGTCGCAGGATGAAAACAGGATAATAGTAAAGATGAATATAAAAACAGAAAAAGCACTACGCATTTTTAGACTTTGAAGTATTCCCTTTATGTTTTTTTCTCTTCTTATTCTTGTTTCTGCGTTTACGCTGTTGTTGCTTTGGCTTATCAAACCTGGTAAGGCTATCTTCACCAATACCGTCATTAAAACTCTTTTGATCGGTTTCAGCTAACTGCAGATTCAATTCGTATTCTTCTAAACTTCCAACCACTTCGTCCTTCTTATTTTTAGCAATGATCTTATTCGCCTGTTCCGGAGTCAACGTATGCCAGTTCATCCATTCACCTTCATAAGCATACCAAAGAAGACCCTTGAAAATGTCAATTTTCTGACATACCGCAGTTCCTTTCTTTGTCTTTAACTTAACGTCGGTTTTCGGAAAAGATTTTAAGGCTTCCAAATAAGTATCTAATTCATAGTTTAGACAGCATTTCAATTTCCCGCATTGTCCCGCTAATTTCTGCGGATTCAGGGATAATTGCTGGTATCTTGCTGCAGAAGTACTTACAGATCTAAAATCTGTTAACCAGGTAGAACAGCAAAGTTCACGACCACAGGAACCAATTCCTCCCAGTCTTGCTGCTTCCTGACGCAGACCTATCTGCTTCATTTCAATACGTGTATTGAATTCACGGGCAAATTCTTTGATCAGCTGCCTGAAATCCACACGATCTTCCGCAGTATAATAGAAAGTTGCTTTTGAAGCATCTCCCTGAAACTCGATATCGCTAATTTTCATGCTTAATTTAAGCCTGATAGCAATTTGCCTGGAGCGTTGCTGGATCTTTTCTTCCCTGTCACGGGCTTCCTGCCAAACATCGATATCCCTTTGAGAAGCTTTTCTATAGATCTTTAGAATTTCTGCCGAATTTGGATCTTCCCGCTTCTTTTTCATCTGAACTCTTACCAGTTCCCCGGTAAGACTTACAATCCCAACATCATGGCCCGGGCTGGCTTCTGTAGCAACCACATCGCCAATACTCAGACTTAAATTTTCAGTGTTTTTAAAGAAATGTTTCCGCCCGTTTTTAAAACGGACCTCAACAAAATCGAAAGGTTCTGCACCTCCCGGAAGAGACATATTAGAAAGCCAGTCGAAAACGGTTAGTTTATTACATCCGTCTGTTCCACAGGTTCCATTGTTCTTACATCCTTTCGGCTGACCGTCTTTGCCGGTCGAGCAACTTGTGCAAGCCATATATATATTATATTGAGGAAGTCACTTTTGTGCTTTGTAAACATCATTCTGTCCTACCATTCCGGTAATATTTCGCAGAATCTCCTTCATCTTCACAGGCAATCTTTCAGCCGTTCGCACTTCTTAAAGTACCTTCTTAAGGTTCATAAAAATTTTCAACAGTAAATATACCAATATTAATTGGCTCCACCATTCTAGTAAAGAAACCTATTGCTTAAATCGTAAAACCTCAGACCTTCCTTTTTTAAAGATCTTATTGCTCGCTCCCTTGCCTTTTCTAAGCGCTTTCTGCTCTTCATAAGGCAATGCCGCAATTTCTTTACAATTATCTGAACAACAAATGTTCATTTTTTCAGCGCATTCTTCACACTGAATAAACAATAAGTGACAGGCTTCATTTGCACAATTAACATGCGTATCACAGGGTTTTCCGCATTGATGACATTGCGCGATCACATCTTCTGAAATTCGCTCGGATCTACGATGGTCAAAAACAAAATTTTTACCAATAAATTTATTCTCCAGCTGCTGTTTTTCTACCTGTCGCGTATATTCAATTATTCCACCTTCAAGCTGATACACATTTTTAAATCCGCGGTGTTTGTAATAGGCACTGGCTTTCTCACAACGAATTCCGCCTGTGCAATACATCACAAGATTCTTATCTTCCTTATGCTCTTTAAGATCTTCTTCAATAATATCCAGAGAATCTCTGAAAGTGTCTACATCTGGGGTGATTGCTCCCTGAAAATGACCAATTTCGCTTTCATAGTGATTTCTCATATCTACTAAAACGGTATTGGGATCATTGATAAGTTCATTGAACTTTGAAGCATCTACATGAACACCTTTGTTGGTAACATCAAAAGTTTCATCGTTCAAACCATCGGCCACGATCTTGGTTCTTACCTTCACTTTCAGTTTCAGGAAAGACTTAATATCATGTTCAATTGCGATATTTAAACGTACGTTCTCAAGAAAATAGATCTCATCTATAAATGCTTTGAATTCATTAAATCGCTTTGCCGGAACAGAGAGTTGTGCATTGATACCTTCATGCGCCACATAAATTCTTCCAAGGACATCTATCTGGTCCCAGGCGATGTATAAATGATTTCTGAATAATTCGGGATTTCCGATCTTTGCATAAGCATAGAAAGAGAGCGTAAGCCTGTCTTCTCCGGCTTCTTCTAAAAGGGCTTCTCTTTCTTTAGCGCTCAATTTATTGTACAGTTGCATGCTATACTAATATTTTAAGTGTTAAAGAAATTTTTGCAAATATAAAAAAGAAATTAGATCGCTGCGCTGTTAGAATATAGAAACTAGACTTGCTGGAAATTATTTACTGAAATTTCTGAATTAAAACTTTAATGATGTTATTTTTTCTATTTAAGATCATGATATTAATTCAAAATACGATATTCCAATTTTTTGGAAATATTCCATAAAAGGCGAATGAATTTTATTGTATTACAGCAAAACTTATAGTATTTTAGCATTCCTTATTTTACAATTTAAAATACATTCATGAGCAACGATAAAGAAAAAGACGCAAAACTAAAGGCACTGAAGCTTACCCTGGATAAAATGGACAAAACCTACGGAAAAGGTACGGTCATGAAAATGAGCGACCAGGTAGTAGTAGATGTAGACGCTATTTCTACAGGTTCTTTAGGCCTTGATCTTGCATTGGGAGTTGGAGGATATCCAAGAGGAAGGGTAATTGAAATTTACGGTCCTGAATCTTCAGGTAAAACAACCCTTACGCTACATGCAATCGCTGAAGCGCAGAAAAAAGGCGGAATTGCAGCTTTTATTGATGCTGAACATGCTTTTGATAGATTTTACGCTGAAAAACTGGATGTAGATATAGATAACCTGATCATTTCTCAACCAGACAATGGAGAGCAGGCGCTTGAAATTACAGATAACCTGATTCGATCAGGTGCTATTGATATTATTGTGATTGACTCTGTTGCAGCTCTTACTCCAAAAAGTGAGATCGAAGGAGAAATGGGAGATTCTAAAATGGGGCTTCATGCTCGTTTAATGTCTCAGGCACTTAGAAAGTTAACTTCTTCTATTAGTAAAACTAACTGTACGGTAATTTTCATTAACCAGTTAAGAGAGAAAATCGGGGTAATGTTCGGGAATCCTGAAACCACTACCGGTGGTAATGCTCTTAAATTTTATGCTTCCGTAAGACTTGATATTAGAAGGTCTACACAAATAAAAGATAGCGCCAACAATGTGATGGGTAATAAAACCCGTGTTAAAGTTGTAAAGAATAAAGTGGCTCCACCATTTAAAATGGCCGAATTTGATATCATGTATGGGGAAGGGATTTCCAAAATTGGGGAGATCATCGATATTGGAGTAGATTATGAGATCGTAAAGAAAAGTGGTTCATGGTTTAGTTACGAAGACACCAAACTGGGACAGGGACGTGATGCGGTTAAGATACTGCTAAAGGATAATCCGGATCTTATGGAAGAGCTGGAAGAAAAGATTAAAAACGCTATTAAAGCCGCTAAGGAATAAATGAGAATCCCCGAAAGGGGATTTTTTTTGCTTTGTACGCAACCTTTTCCATTAAATCGCATCTACTATACAAATGTAAATAGTATATGAAACGATTGATTTTTGCCTTTATGGCATTGCTTACCCTGAGCAGTTGTTCAGTTGATGACGACGCTGCAAATTTATCTTATGATTTTGCAGAAATTACAGATTCCACATTTCCGGAATTTTTTGAAGCAGGCAAGAGTTATGATCTCAAATTAACCTACAAAAGACCTACGACCTGCCATAATTTTATTGGAATTGATGGAGGAAGAGAGGATTTGAATTCAAACGAAATATTTTTATATGCCCTCACTTCCCTTGATCGTGGAGCTACAGGATGTGATTCCTCCAATGAGACTAATTTAATTTCCGAAACTACGATTAGAGGTTTTAGCATTAGCGCAAATATTACAGATGATGAAGTTTTTATATTTCAACTATGGACGGGCGAGGATGCTAATGGAGATCCGGTTTTCACGACAATAGAAGTACCGGTAGGTGATCCTGAAGTTCCAAATTCGTCCTCATAAGTTTAAATATCTTTGTATCTGTTTGAAATCTGAAATTGGTAAAAATTAAGAATCTTATTCAGGGGTGTAAAAACCAGGATAGAAATGCTCAGGAACAGCTTTACCGTCTTTATGCGGCAAAGCTGTTTGGTGTATGTCTTAAATATTCCAATAATTACCAGGAAGCAGAAGACAATATTCAGGATGGCTTTGTAACCATATTTGAAAAGATCTCACAATATAAAGATGAAGGTTCTTTTGAGGGCTGGATGAAAAGGATTTTGATAAACACAGCGCTTCAAAAACACAGGCAGCAAAAAGTATATGGCCTCACCAATGAAGACAATATTCAGGAAGAAGAAATCGAGGTAGAAACAGATGAACCTTCTGTTGATTTTCTTCTGGAATGTGTACAAAGTCTTCCAGACAGATACCGACAGGTCTTTAATATGTATGTTATGGATGGTTTTTCACATAAAGAAATTGCCAACCTGCTAAAAATATCTGAAGGAACTTCAAAATCCAATCTTGCCAGAGCGAGAATGGCTTTAAGAGATAAAATTGAAAAAAAAGAAAATATTAAAAATTCGGCTCAATCGTCATGAAAGAAAAGAAAAACATAGACCGGATTTTTCAGGAGGGTTTCAAAGATTTTGAGACGGAACCCCGTGAACAAGTTTGGGATAACATTGCTTCAAGGCTCGACAAAAAGGAAAAGAAAAGACCTCTTATCATTCCTTTATGGTTAAAACTTGGAGGAATTGCTGCTGTTATGACTTTAATAGTAGCCAGTCTACTTTTTACAGATAATCAAAATTCTGTTTTAGAGGAACCCGGGGTTGTTTTTGAAAAACCTGAGAAATCTACTAAAGATGAAAATAAAGACAAAAGATCTTCAGAAAGTCCTAATCAAATAAACGAACCTGCAGAGCAAATCGTTTCCGATGAAAAAAATACTGAATCTAAAAGTGGCAAAATAGATGCTTCTTCAGATAATAAATCATCTTCAAATTCGGCAATAGTTGAAAATAGAAATAATCCAGTTGCTAATAATAAGGCAGATAAAACTAGAGAACCTGGTAGTGCTTCTAATTCTGTAGTTGATAATAATCCGCAGAAACCAGGATCTTTAAATGACATACATAAAAAAGAAGATTCAGCGAATACTTCTCCGTTAAAAGATGAACCAGCAAAAGCAATTGCTCATACTGAAGCTATAGAAAATGATTCTATAAACAATGAATCTATTATGAAAGAGGAAGAGAATGCCCTTGCCCAGGTGGAAGAGGACAAGAAAAAAGCGGAAAATGAAGAAGAAGCCCTGGCCGAGACAGATTTTAAAAAGTTGAGACTTTCAACTTTCGCAGCGCCGGTTTTCTATAAAAATATTGGAAGTGGAAATGAACTCTCTAATCAGTTATCAGATAATTCAACTTCATCAGAAGTTACCCTTTCTTATGGGGTTAAAGTAGCCTATCAAATTTCTAAAAAACTAAAAATAAGAACCGGAATTAGCAAAATTGATATCAGCAATAATATCCAGGATATTTCCTATTCTCCTTCAGCGATGTCTTCAAGTTTTGAAAATCTCAGCCCGCTAGATGATAATGTGGAAATTAGGGATAATTCTTCTTTAGATAATGGCTTGCCTGGTTTTGAAATGGGCGAAAACAATTCCTTCACCACCATAATTTCCAATCCGGGAGAGATCAAGCAGCAATTTGGCTATATAGAAGTGCCGCTTGAACTTGAATATACTCTAATAGACAATAAATTTGGTTTGAATATTATTGGGGGCGGTAGTAGTTTATTTCTTGATAATAACAGGGTTCAATTAATTTCTGAAGAGGTAAAAACAGATCTTGGGAAAGCAACAAATATTAATAATACTAGCTTTAGTACAAATATCGGGTTGGGAATGGATTATAAACTAACAGATAAGTTTAGTATTAGTGTAGAACCGATCTTTAAATACCAGATCAATACCTTCAATAATGTGAATAATGTACAACCGGTGAACTTTGGCGTTTACTCAGGTTTGAGCTTTAGGTTTTAATGTACCGTTGGATTTTTGAGCTCCTGATGGATAATTCTAAACGTCTTATCACGTAAATTCTTTCTTTCTGTTGCTTCCAAACCTTCTGTACAGATAAAATTATGAATCTTCACTCTTAATTTTCCCGGGCATCCGGTAAGAAACCTATAAGAAAATCGTTTTTTATTATCATGAAAGCTAATGGGAACAATTGGAATTTGGTGCTCAATTGCCAGCCTAAAAGCACCATCTTTAAATTGATCAAGAATAATTGACTGATCATTTGGCACCCCACCTTCAGGAAAAATACAAATACTGTTTTCCTGTTTTAATCTCCTCTGAGCTTCTTCAAAAGCCTCCAACCTGCTCTTTTGGTTTTTTCGATCTACAAGAATACAGGTTCGGCGATAAAAAAAACCGAAAACCGGGATTCTGCCTAATTCCTTTTTTCCTATGAATACAAAGGGTTGCTTCATAATAGAAAGCATCAACATTATATCTAACATAGAGGTATGATTGGCTACCAACATGTAACTTTTCTGTTTTTCAGGCACTTCATCAGCTTCCATTTTAATTCGGAAACCCATTCCAAATAAGATCACTTTAGCCCATATTCTGGCACAAATAAAATATTGAGGGTAAAATTTTTCAGAAGAAGTAAAAATGATAAGAACCGGAAGCATAATGATTATGGGAATGATCATCAAAATATAAAACCATATTCGCCATAACAGAATTGCCGCCGATTTAATAAAACTCATAGTTTTCAAAAGTAGTAAAATGAACCGAGTGAATTATATAAAAAAATTACCTTTGCATCAAAATTCAAAAAGTCCATGTCCAGAATACTTACAGGAGTACAAAGTACGGGAACCCCACACCTGGGGAATCTTTTAGGCGCTATTATGCCGGCAATTGAAATGGCAAATCAGCCAGATAATGATTCTTTTATTTTTATTGCTGATATGCACTCTCTAACCCAAATAAAAGATGCTGAAACACTTAGGCAAAACACCTATTCTGTAGCGGCAACCTGGCTGGCCTGCGGACTTGATATTGAAAGAAGTGTTTTTTATCGTCAAAGTGATATTCCGCAAGTGACGGAGTTATCCTGGTATTTAAGCTGCTTTTTTCCTTATCAGCGCTTAACCCTCGCCCATTCATTCAAAGATAAAGCAGACCGACTTGAAGATATTAACAGCGGGCTTTTCTCTTACCCGATGTTAATGGCAGCAGATATTTTGCTGTATGATGCTGAAATTGTTCCCGTGGGAAAAGACCAGCTACAACATATTGAAATGACGAGGGATGTTGCTTCCAGATTCCATGCGAAAATGGGAGAAGTCTTTGTGATGCCTGAAGCAAATGTTCAAAAAGACTCCATGTATGTCCCCGGAACCGATGGTGCGAAAATGAGCAAGTCTAAAGAAAATACCATCAATATTTTCCAGACCGATAAAAAACTAAGGAAACAGATCATGAGTATTGATACAGACAGTACTCCACTGGAAGAGCCTAAAGATCCAGATACCTGCAACGTTTTTGCTCTTTATAAGATCATGGCGACCGAAGGGCAAATTACTGAAATGCGCAAAAATTATGAAGCTGGCGGTTACGGATACGGCCATGCTAAACAGGCACTTTTTGAACTGGTTAAAGAAAAATTTGAGCAGCCAAGAGAAAAGTATGAATACTATATCAACAATTTAGAGGAAATAGACAAGGCCCTGGAAGTAGGAGCTGAAAAGGCAAAAGCAGTTGCCGGTAAAGTATTAGGAAAAGTTAGAGCGAAGGCAGGCTATTAGATCACTTCAAAAAGTTTTCCCGGTAATGGCCTTATTGCTCCTTTCAACTCCATGTTAAGGAGAAGAGAGGCTGTTTTAAAAGTTGGGAAATTACAATTAAGGGCTACCATATCCAGTTCTGTTTTGCCCTGTAATTTCAAAAACTCATAAAGTCGTTGTTCATCTTCTTCCAGTTCTATAAAAAGTTGCTTTTGAACCGGTTTTATTTCTTCCGCAACTTTCCAATTCAGAATATAGGCAAGATCTGCCACAGAGGTTAAAACATGGGCTTGCTGAGCTTTTATTAAATTATTGCACCCCAGGCTAAACTTATCTGAAGGCCTTCCCGGAACTGCAAAAACTTCCCTGTCATAAGAATTAGCAATATCTGCCGTAACCAAAGCACCTCCTTTTTCTGCACTTTCAATTACGATGGTGGCCTCACTCAAACCGGCAATGATACGGTTACGCTTCAAAAAATTGTTGCGATCAAAAGTATCGGTACTCCAAAAATCTGTGAAAAACCCACCATTATCTTCGATCTCACTCATATATTTTTTGTGGGATTTTGGGTATATCTGATTTAAGCCATGCGCAAGGCAACCAATAGTTTGAAGACCATTTTTTACAGCTGCTTTTTGAGCAGTAATATCTACTCCATACGCAAAGCCCGAAATAATCACCGGGTTTAAAATTGCCAGGTCTTCTATTAATTTTTCACAAAAAGAAACTCCGTGAGGAGTTATTTGTCTTGTACCTACAATACTGATAATCCTTCTTTTGTGCAGCTCTATATTTCCGCGGGAAAACAATAAAATTGGCCCATCCAGGCAGTGTTTTAGTTTTTCAGGATAGTCTTCATCTTGAAAATAAAAGGTTTGGATACTGTTCTTTTCTATGAATTTGAGTTCGTTCTCTGCCGCCTTTAAATGTTTGGTATCATGTAATTCCTTAATTCGAATTTGACCTATTCCATCAATTTTTAAAAGATTAATCTTCTTTTCTTTAAAGATATTTTCGGCACTCCCTAATTTCCTAATAAGCTTTTTTGCAGTAGTATCTCCCAGATTTGGAATATGTTGCAACGCAAGTGTATAAATTAGGTCTTCAGAATTCATTCAGAACAATTTGACTAAAATTACAGAAAAAAACATTTGTTAATAAAATTTCTTTAGGTAACTTTATAGCACTACCAATAACCTATATTTTTGCAACCAATGAATATTTCCAGCTACATCCAGGATTTGCTTTATAGATATGAATGCGTGGTTTTGCCCGGTTTCGGTGCTTTCCTTTCGCAAAAGCAATCAGCATACATAGACGATCAATCCAACGAATTCTTCCCTCCTAATAAGGTTATTTCCTTTAACAGGCAGCTGATTAAGAATGACGGTTTACTAGCAAATTATATTGCAGATGCTGAATCTGTGAAATATGGTACTGCAAATAATATGATCCAGGAGTTTGTTTATGATCTGGAAAATTCTTTGCAAAATGAAGCTAAGGCCGAACTGGCCAATATTGGAAAACTATATCTGGATAGTGAAGACAGGCTTCAATTTGAACCTTTTACAGAGATTAATTTCCTGACTCAATCTTTTGGGTTGGATTCTTATAAAACGATTCCGGTTCAACGGGAAGTTTACAAAAAACAGGTGGAGGAAATTGAGGAAAAAGCGCCTCTTTTATTCACTCCGGAAAGAAGAAAATCTTCTCTTCTAAAATATGCTGCTATTGGACTTATAGCTCTTGGAGTTTCTAGTTTCGCAGGTTTGAATATTTATAGCAGCCAGGTTTCTAAGCATAATATCGCTGAGCAACAGGAGGCTGAAAGCCAGCTTCAGGAACAAATACAGCAGGCAACCTTTATAATTGACAATCCTTTACCTGCGGTTACTTTTGAAGTAGAAAAGCAGTCTGGAAACTATCATATTATTGCCGGTGCCTTTAGAGTGGAAGAAAATGCTCAGAAGAAAGTTGATGAACTGCGTGAAGATGGCCATAAAGCAAGGCTTATTGGAGCCAACAAATACGGACTCCATCAGGTGGTATATTCCAGCCACCAAGGCCGAAGAGAAGCCATCAATAAACTTTACGAAGTAAAAAGAACGAATGAAGCTGCCTGGTTATTAGTTCAGGAACTTTAATACTTTCTTAACGGCATAAGCTCCAAAATCCTCCTTACTTTTGCAAAAAAATTGATATGGAGGCTAAACCACCAAGCGAATCACGTACTACCTTAACCGATCTTGTTTTACCTAGTGAAACTAATCCACTAAACAATCTTTTTGGAGGTGAGTTACTTGCGCGTATGGATCGTGCTGCCAGTATTGCTGCAAGAAGACATAGCCGAAGAATTGTTGTTACTGCATCTGTAAATCATGTAGCTTTTAATAAAGCAATTCCTTTAGGAAGTGTGGTAACTGTTGAAGCAGTAGTTTCAAGAGCTTTTAAGAGCTCTATGGAAATCTACATAGATGTTTGGGTGGAAGATCGTGAAAGTGGCCGTAGAACCAAAGCAAATGAAGCGATCTATACGTTTGTTGCTGTTGATGAAACCGGAGTTCCAATTCAAATTCCTGCTTTGGCACCAGAAACCGATTTGGAAAAAGAACGTTACGAAGCTGCTTTAAGAAGAAAACAATTGAGTCTTGTTCTTGCTGGAAAGATGAAACCAACGGAGGCTACGGAGCTAAAAGCTCTTTTTGAGGATTAATTAGCCACCGGGGTTCTGAAAATTAAACCGAAGGCCTATTCCTATTGTAAACAGAAAGTTATTGTTAAAGTAAGAATCCCTTGCTGCCGAAGTTTCAATATTGGTAAAATCATAGTCTATCCCGGTTTTTAGAAAAATACCGAATGTCTTATCCAATCTTCTGGCAATTTCTGCGGAAAGCCAAAGCTTCCCGCCATCTTCGCTAAACTTATCTTCTGCAGCTGTATAAACATTGGAAATGATTCCTATCCCCGATTTATAATGTAAATTCCATTCTTTATTAATAGGCTTATAATATCCAAAATCGGCGCCCAGCAGATGAAAAGTACCTCGCTGGAAATTCCCTGTAGCTGAAATATTCTCTGGATATATGCGATGTACGGCAACCCTTGCGCCCAGTGTAAATTTCGGTTTAAAAAACCAGTTAAAATCCAGGGCATAACCCGGATCAAATTTATAATTGGAATACACTGAACTCCCCAAACTTACAGGATAATATATTTCAGCATTAAAAAATACGGTTTCGGGATTTTCTGAATATTGGTTTGAATACCTGTTCTCTTCCTGCGCATTTAAAGCAACAGCTAAAAGGCTGAAAATCAGAATAAGCTTAATATTCGAAATCATAGGAAGTGTTTACAGCATTTACAGGGACAACAATTTGCTCTACAGGGTTTTCTCCTAGCCCATACGTAAAAATAATCTCTGACTCCTCCATAATGTATAAACTCAGTGAAACGGGATCACTATCTGGCCTATGCTCCCTTAAAGAAATAAAGTTAGCACCTTCATTCGGCTGGGCTACAAAAACCCCATCTTCATAAACAAAATTTTGAACCGGCTGTTCATATTGCAGCCTATAAATCAGGGTGTCCCCAACCCCGGAAGTATTTGAAATATTAAACTGAAACTCCAGTCTTCTGGCGAGCGATATCTCTTCCAAATCATAAAGCGGTGCATGATTCCCGGTAGGATCATAATAATACAGGGAAGCATATCTGGAATCATGGTCTAATTCCAATGGATTTACGGCTAATATAAGCCCATGAGAATAGGTGTCAAGCGAGTTAAAGTTAAAATCTCCATTTTCATCAGAATGGCCTTTTCCCAATATCTTATCTGTATTGGAACCAATCCTGGCCTCTCTGGAGCCTATTGAAAATATTTCAACTCCCTTAACAGGAGCGTCGTCTAAAAATACTAATGAGCCCCTAACCTCTATACGCTTGTTTTCTTCAATAAGAACTTCGTCACAAGCATAAAGGGAAAGTAAAACGAGTAATAAGAGGATTTTTTTCATACCCACAAAATCATATTCTATAGATACCAAAGTACATAAAAGGTTGCGTTAAATAACTTACATCCTGTAAATCCAATCTCCAGGATCCATTTTCTGGTCATTTTTATAAAGTAAAAAGTGCAGTGTAGTCTTGCCAGTAGTTCTACTGGTGGCAACCTCCCCAATTTCCTGTTCGGTAGTTACCTTATCCCCTCTTTTTACATATACTTCCTGAAGGTTATTATAAATGGTAATATAATCACCATGTCTAACCATAACCGCCTGATTTGCTCCTTTTACCGCCTGAACTTCACTAACGGTTCCGTTAAAAACCGCACGGGCTTTACCGCCTTTATCAGTATCTATACGCACCCCATTGTTATTAACCATGACAGATCTTACCACCGGGTGCGGCTGCTTTCCATAACGCATGGTTACTACCCCAGATTTAACAGGCCATGGCAATTTCCCTTTATTGTTATTAAAATCGGTTGCAAGTGCTTTTGCCGCCGGAGTCAATTCAAAGGTACTTCTGGAAGTTGAACCGCTACCGCTTTCCTTATTCGCTTTAGCAATAGATTCCCGAATCATTTTATCTATGGCACGGTCTATCTGATCAATCTCACTTTGTTTCTTTCTTATTTGTGTAGCAAATTCTCCCTCACGTTTTCTAATGGTAGCCATTAAGGTTTGCTGGGATTTTCTATTCTCTTCCAGCTGTGCCCTTGTTTTTCTATTTTCAGCAATAAGCTTTTCTTTTTCTTCTTTTTGCTGAACAAGTCGCGAATTAAGTTCTTGTAGTTCTCTTGTATTTGCCTTTATTTCTTCTCCCTGCTGCTTGCGATAGTTGGTATACTGTTTCATATACTGAAGTCGCTTGTAGGCCTGCAAAAAGTTCTCTGAAGATAACAGAAACATCACTCTACTTTGTTGGGATTTACTTTTATAAGATTTCTCTATCATTCGGGAGTAATCCTCTTTCAGTTTTTCAAGTTCCTTTCTTAACTGACCGATTTTATTGGTATTGGTATTGATCTCCCGGGTTAATAAATTTGCCTGCTGATTGGTAAGTTTAATAAGATCTTCGGTACTTCTAATCTGTTGATTTAAATCTTCCACCTGCCCCAATACCGAACTTTGTTTCTTTTGATTCGAAATTCGGAGTTCATTGATCCTGCTTATCTCATTCCGAAGTTCGATCCTTCTCTTTTCGAGATCTTCACGATTGGTTTGGGCATTGGCCAGATTATAGCCAAAAAATAAAAACAAGAAGAATAATAGGGATCTTGAAAACTTTAGTTTGATCATTTTAAACTGATTTCTTCGTAACCGGATGGAATGTCAAATGGAAAGCTAACTTCCTCATTAAATGAAATATTTCTGTAAGTAAGATCAATATTAGTACTTGAACCTCCTTCATTTGCAATGATCTTTATATTTTCAGGAAAAACCAAACCGTCTATTTCCTGATAGTCTGAATAGGTAACCGTTAATCCCCGATTATCAAGTCCCTGTAATAATTGCTGCGCCTCTGCCTTTAGATTTGACGGATTTAAAAGAAACATTTTTTTCATTATTTCCCCATTGTCATTTACAAACTGAAAACCACGAGGGGATTGTGTAAAATTATATTCTTCTTCACGAAGATCATAGATAGCCTGCCCTATTAATAAATTTTGAAGTTTTTGAAAATCAAGCGGAGTTCCCAGAAAGTCACTTACCAGTCTAAAGTCTCCGTCAAAATAAGTTTGAGTCACTTTCTCATAGTAACTTACACTAGTTGGCGTGATATAAGCCTTCGCTACTGGAAACCCAAGAATGCTGGCGCTCATCCAAATCGCTTTATCTTTTTCCATTCTGAAACTAAGATTTACAGACTGTGTTCTTTCATCATTCTGATATACGGCACGGAGTTTTCCCGAGGCTGTTTTAAATTGAGTTTCGGCAGTATAATGCTTTTTTATTACTGAAACTGCTTCAGCATTCTTCGTAGCGATCTTCCCGGTAGATTTTCTACTACCACAGGAAATAACTACAACTGAAAGTAGGATTAGGGCAACTATTCTTTTTAACATCAATTAGTTTCTTTTTTTAAATTTTCCGCTTTCTGGCGATATTCTTCAGCTTTATCTGCATTTTTCATACCACTGTAACTTATTATAAGCTGGGAATAAAAATCAATTTCCATCAATGTATCGTCTATAAGGTAATCAAGGCCATCTTCTAAACTTTCCTTAGCCGATTCAAAATCCATTAATTTATTGAGAGCGACTGCTTGAAATAAGTAAAGCATGGGCTGGGAAGGAAATCCTTCTAAAGCTTCTCCACTTAAGCCTTTTGCAGCTTCATATTTCTCAAATTCCAATTGCAAAAGAAGCGTATTCTTGGTTAATTCAAAGTTCCCCGGATTTTCTTTTAAACCCAACTCAAAAAACTTCAAGGCATCCTCACGATTGTTCCTTTTTAAATAGTATCGCCCAAGCTGCTCATAAAGCTTTGGAGCATCTTCCCACTCGGTAAGGTTTCCGGCAACTTCAATTAGATCTTCTTCATATGTTGGATTCTCCTGAACAAAATTCAAAAAATCATTTAAAACCTTAAATTTTGATTCTGCATCTATCTCCTCACTTTCAAAAACAATCTTCATGGAAGCTACAGCGGCTTCGGTATCACCTTTACTCAAATAAAACTTATACAGAGCAAGATGAGCCAGTGTTGAACCGGGATTCGTATCCAAAAGCTCCTGTGCAACTTTAAAAGCCTCTTCATCTTCCCCATTTTCACTGTAGATATAAATGAGATTTAGATAATTTTGTTCAACATCAGGATTATCTGAAATGCCTTGTTGAAGATTTTCTATTTGTGCAACGGTATTGTTCGTACGTGCAAAAATTTGGCGTCTCAATGAATTTCTGTAAGAATTGGCTCCAAGTTTAGTATCCAACTCATCCAGTAAACTCAATGCCTGTTCATAATTTTCATTCAGCAAATAAAGATTTGCAAGATCCTGTTTGTAAGCTTCATCAATTGGAATTAGCTTCTTCAAGGTTGTTATTGCTCCATCAAAATCTTCGGTCATCCTATAAGTCTGGAATAGATATACCAGGATAGACTCTTTTTGAGGTTCCAGCTCACTCGCTTTTTTGAAATTAGTAATGGCCTGTTCAAACTGTTCAAGCTCCTGGTAGTTCTTTCCTAATTCAAAATAAACAACAGATTTTTCTGTATCCAGCTTAAGGCATTTTTCTAAAGCAATGATCGCTTTTTCATAGTTTTCAATACCTTTTTGCTTTAGAGCTTCAAAAAAATATTCCTGAAACTCATCACTAACATTGCCTAGATCGTCCTGATTAATATCCTGAAAAGGCTGCGGCAATTCCTGCGAATTAACGGGAATCGCCAGCAAAGCCATCAACAGGATGAAAATCAGTTTCTTCATTATAAATTTTATTCTAAAACGGAAAAGTCTCCAATACTAATCTGAGTGAATTCCCCATTAAATTTAGCATGATTTCCGATCATCGCATTATCAAGCTTCGCATTTTTCACCTCTGCAAAAGTTTGAATAAGACTATTCTTAACCGTTGAATTTTCAATTTTTGTCCCATTTCCTACTGAAACATTCGGGCCAATCTTGACATTGATCAACTCTACATTTTCACCAATATAACATGGCTCGGTAATTTCAGAATCCTTGATCTTTACTGAATCTGAAATCAACTTTTCTCCATCTTGATGAAGAAAATTAAGCATTCTACCGTTAGTCTCTACGGTTACATTTTTATTTCCGCAGTCCATCCATTCATCAACTTTCCCGGGAACAAACCTTAATCCGTTTTTTCGCATCGCCTCGATCCCGTCGTTGATCTGATATTCTCCGCCTCTGGTTAATTTCGCGTCTAATACATTCTGAAGTTCATTTTTCAAAACCTCAACATCTTTGAAATAATAGATCCCGATAACTGCAAGATCTGATACAAATTCTTCCGGCTTCTCCACCAAGTCTGTGATCTCGTTATTCTGATTAAGTTTCACCACCCCATAAGCTGAAGGATTTTCAACTTTTTTAACCCACATTACGGCATCTGCTTCTTTGTCCAGGTTAAAATCTGCTTTAAAAAGTGTATCTGCATAGGCCACAACAGCAGGACCAGTCAAAGATTCTTTAGCACACATGATCGCATGCCCTGTTCCAAGTGGTTTATCCTGATAGTAGATCGTGCCTTTAGCCCCAAGGCTGTTGGCAATTTTCATGAGATCTTTTTCAACCTGCTCTCCAAAATCCTCTCCGATTATAAAAGCGACTTCATCTATTTTCTCATCCAAAACCTTCGCGATATCTTCTACAAGACGATGTACAATTGGTTTTCCCGCTATAGGAATTAACGGTTTTGGTACGGTTAAAGTATGTGGACGAAGTCGTGAACCACGACCTGCCATTGGTACAATTATTTTCATTTTAAATTTTTTTGTGATTTTTATTTTAAATATCCTTTACTTCTAAGGTCTTTGTGAATTTCATTAATATTTTCTGGAATTTCAGCCTTTAACAACCAATTAACGTCCAGGCCGTTGTAAATAGCAGATCGCATCAGATAATCATTATTGCCTATAAGTTTTCCCAGTTCTTTCAACTGATCTTCAAATTCAAGAATATAATCATCATGCAATTTATCTATAAGGAGCATCACCTTGAATATTCTGGAAATGATAGCCACGCAAAATTTTCTTGATTTACCAGGTGTTACCTTCAGGATATTATCCCTGTTAAGTTTCACAATTTCTTCCAGCAACAATAAATTCAGACTTACTTCCCCAAATTTGTCTTTAGTAATTTTCACATGCTCTGTAATCTCACCACTTAGGTAACGAACATCCATATTCAAATATCCTATGGAATAAAACCTTTCTGATATTTGCCGGGCACGTTTTAAGACCCTTGTTTCCATTTCCTGCCTTTGCTGCCCCACCGTACTGGTATTTACAAGCTCAAAATGTAAACGGTTAGCCAACATCAAATCTTTTTTCAGCAGCCTAAGGATTAATTTGTCTTTTTCCCTATCAGGCAGATGAGCAATGGCTTCTTTAAATTCTTTATCGAATTTCATTCAACACTATTTACAGAAAATTTTTTAAAACAGCTTCTTTTTGTTAAGGAACGCTCTTTAATTATTCGTGACCTGTACTTCCAAAGCCTCCAACTCCACGCGAAGTTTCACCTAAAATGTCTACTTCTTCCCAGGAAATATGTTCGTGTTTTGCAATGACCATCTGAGCAATTCTTTCCCCATTGTTCACCACAAATTCTTCATTGGACAAATTTACAAGGATCACGCCTATTTCTCCGCGATAATCGGCATCAATTGTTCCGGGTGCGTTAAGTACAGTGATTCCTTTTTTTGCAGCCAGACCGCTACGTGGTCTTACCTGTGCTTCAAAACCTAAAGGCAGTTCCATAAAAAGCCCGGTTTTTATGATCGCTCTTTCTAAAGGTTTTAAAGTAACCGGTTCTTCAATATTTGCCCGAAGGTCCATTCCGGCTGAAAAATCTGTTTCGTAATGCGGCAATTTATGTGCCGACTTATTAATAATTTTTATGTCCATGAATTAAGATTGTATGATTTTGAGAATTTGTTTTTTTTCTGAAAAATAAACTATCCCAATAAAAAGTAATAATAACGGTATTCCCACGAAATAATTTCCGCGAAATACATAAAATGAAAGTGCCGATATTATGATTGAAAGGAATAAATAACCTCCTATCTTTTTTATATTATACGGAATTGGATAATACTTCTGACCGAAATAGAAGGAAAGCAGCATCATTAACCCGTAAGCAGCCAGCGTTGCAATTGCAGATCCGGTATAACTTATCACAGGAATAAGCCATAGGTTTAATGCAATGGTAAGCACAGCTCCCGCAAGTGAGATATAACCGCCAAATTTTGTGCGATCTGTGATCTTATACCATACCGAAAGGTTATGATATATTCCCAGAAACAAGTTCGCCAAAAGAATTAACGGAACAATTTCCATCGCTTCCCAGTATGTGTCATTCTGAATTAAAATTAGTTTCAGAAAATCTACAAAGACGATGACCCCTACCAGAATTAAGCTTCCAAAAACCACAAAATAGTTCGTGATCTGAGCATAAGTTTGAGCGGCGTTCTTAGATTCTGCATGACTAAAAAAGAAAGGTTCTATCCCGAGCCTAAAAGCCGTGGCGAAAAGCGTCATGAATAGCGCCAGTTTATAACAGGCAGAATAAGCTCCAATTTCAGACCTTGCAATATCCTCTGGCAATAAATAGTCAAGCATAATCCTGTCAAAAACCTCATTAATGGAAAAAGCGATCCCTGCAATAAGAACGGGAAAAGCATATCTCATCATAGATTTCCATAAAGTAGAATTGAATTTAAAATCAATCTTTATATAGAAAGGAAACATCAATAACAACGTGAGTGAGCTAGCGATCAAATTCGCAATGAAAACATAGCTAATCTCGAAGTCTGGAATATATATAGTTTGAAAAATTTCTGATCCTTCAGCCAGGTCTTTGAGAAAGAGTAAGAAGAAAACATTTAGACCTAAATTCACCGCAACATTTAGAATCTTTATAATTGCATAACGCATGGGCTTTTCTGAAGCTCTTAACCATGCAAATGGAATGATCACTAAAGCATCCAGCAATAAAATCCAGATGGCCAGGTTGATATATTGTATGGGTATTCCTGTGATTGCCGAGATCCATTCCTTAGAAATAAATGCTATCCCAAAAAATAATAAAGAAGAAATAACCAGGGAAATTCCTGAAGTACTTAAAACTTCTCTTTTATTCGATTGTTTATTATAAAACCGAAAAAAAGCGGTTTCCATACCGTAAGCCAGAATTACATTAAAGAGCACGAAATAGGCAAAAATCACCGAAATTTCACCGTATTCTTCTTTCGGTAAAATTTCGGTGTATAATGGAACTAATAAGAAACTGAGCATTCTTGGCAACACAGTTGCCAATCCGTAAATAAAAGTTTGCTGAAAGAGTTTCTTAAAAGTACTCAACAGGAGTAGGTTGGTTTATTACAAATATCTGAATAAATCAGGAGTATAAAAGCTTTAGCCTTATTCCTTTTCCACAATTCCTGTTAGCTTATAGTATTTAATCTTATCATTCTGAGTGAAAACTAAAATAGCTTCGTCTTCTTCTATAGAGAATGGGCTTTCTTCAGGCAATTGAGGTGGTTTATTGCCATATTCTTGCTTTGGGTCTTCATGCATTACCATATCATCGCTTCCCATGCGGAAATTCGCCACATAAAGGTTTGGCTTTTCCTGACTCTTTTCAAGTTTAGATTTCATTCCATGAAAATACACAGCATCCATGCTAATTCTTTGATCCTGAATTGCAGTGATTGGAATATTTAATTCTATTCCATTGGAGTTATAGGTGTAATAGACCTCATTAAACTGTGCAGGAGAACGTTCCTGAAGGTCTTTATTGCTTCCGCAGGAAGCAAATAGCGTTAGTATAAAGATTCCGGTAGTTAAAAGTAGTGCATTTTTCATCTCGTCTGGTTTTTAGATTTGAAGGTATAAAAACAAAACCCATACCAAATAAAAAAGCCCTCTAAAATGAGGGCTATTTTTATATTTAATTTATAGTTGCAAGGTTGAGATTCCTCGCTACGTTTTGAATGACAAACTATCCATTAAGAGCCTCTGCTCCACCAACGATCTCAAGGATCTCATTGGTAATGGAAGCCTGTCGTGCTTTGTTATAAGAAAGCTTAAGATCATCTCTAAGTTCTGTGGCATTCTCTGTAGCCTTATGCATCGCCGTCATACGTGCACCGTGTTCTGAAGCAAAAGAATCTCTAAGCGCTTTAAATAATTGCATTTTTAGAGATTTTGGAATCAGATCTTTAACGATTTCCAATTTTGAAGGCTCAAAGATATAGTCCAGTTGTTTGTTCTCTTCAGAATCAAATTGTTCGATAGGCAAAAATTGTTCATGCTGAACAATTTGCGTAGCGGCATTTTTGAACTGGTTGTAAACCAGAACGATCTTATCATACTTCTCATCAAGGAACAACTGCATCAATTCTTCAGCGATAGCTGAAGCATTTTCAAAGCTTAGATCATCATAGATCTCATTATTATTCTTATGAATATCATATTCCTTTTTTAGAATATCGTTGGCCTTTTTCCCAACGGTATAGATATCTATATTTTTGGCTTTGTAATCGTTCTTAGCCTTGTACTTAACCGCTTTTATGATATTGGTATTAAAAGCACCGGCCAGTCCCTTATTTGATGAAATAGCAACGATCAAAACATTTTTTACCTCGCGCTCCTCGGCGTATTTACTGCCCGCATCATCATCTAATGTAGCACTTAAATCCTGTAGCAACTGGGTAAGCTTTTCAGAATAGGGACGCATTTGGGTAATTGCATCCTGAGCCTTGCTCAACTTTGAAGCCGATACCATTTTCATGGCTTTGGTAATCTGCATCGTTGAAGATACCGAAGTAATCCTGCTACGTAATTCTTTTAAGTTTGCCATTTTTATTTAGTATTGAGTATTGAGTAATTATCTGTTGGTAATTACTCAATACCTTTATAATTTCATTTGTAAATACAATAATTTGGGACCTAATCTCAAATCTTAGTACTCAATACTAGTTTTTGTATTTAGCTGAAAGTTCTTTAGCCGTCTGAGTCAAAGTATCAATTACTTCATCAGTTAATTTTCCTGCTTTAAGAGTATCAAGTGTATCTCTGTGTTTTGTATCAAGATATGCAAGATAATCTCTTTCAAACTCCTTTACTTTTTCTACTGGTACATCTCTCAACAAATTCTTAGAACCTGCATAAATGATCGCAATCTGGTTTTCTACCGGGTAAGGATCGTTTTGTCCCTGCTTAAGGATCTCCACGTTACGCTTACCTTTAGAGATCACGCTCATGGTAGTTGGATCAAGATCAGATCCAAACTTAGCAAATGCTTCAAGTTCACGATACTGAGCCTGATCAAGTTTTAACGTACCTGCAACTTTCTTCATCGACTTGATCTGAGCGTTACCACCCACACGAGATACAGAAATACCCACATCAATTGCAGGACGTACCCCCGAGTTAAATAGATCTGAAGTTAAGAAGATCTGTCCATCTGTAATGGAAATTACGTTGGTTGGAATATATGCTGAAACGTCACCCGCCTGAGTTTCGATAATTGGAAGAGCGGTAAGTGATCCGCCACCTTTCACCTTGTCTTTAAGACTTTCAGGAAGGTCATTCATTTGCTTAGCGATCCCATCATCATCTATCACTTTTGCTGAACGCTCCAGTAATCTTGAGTGAAGGAAGAATACATCCCCAGGATATGCCTCACGTCCCGGTGGACGACGAAGTAAAAGGGAAACCTCACGATAAGCAACCGCCTGCTTAGAAAGATCATCAAAAACGATCAATGCAGGACGACCTGTATCTCTAAAATATTCACCAATCGCTGCACCTGCGAAAGGAGCATATACCTGCATTGGAGCAGGATCTGATGCGTTTGCAGCAACAATAGTAGTATATGCTAAAGCTCCTTTATCTTCTAATGTTTTAGCAATCGCCGCAACGGTTGAAGCTTTTTGACCAATAGCTACATATATACAATAAACCGGCTCGCCGGCATCGTAAAATTCTTTCTGGTTAAGAATGGTATCAATACAAACGGTAGTTTTACCTGTTTGACGGTCACCAATTACCAACTCACGTTGTCCTCTTCCTACCGGTACCATCGCATCGATAGATTTGATACCTGTTTGAAGTGGCTCAGTTACCGGCTGACGATAAATTACCCCAGGAGCTTTACGCTCCAACGGCATTTCAAAAGTTTCACCTTCAATTGCACCCTTACCATCAATTGGAGCTCCTAAAGTATCAACCACACGGCCAACAATTCCTTCTCCAACATTGATAGAAGCGATACGCTGAGTTCTTTTTACTGTAGAGCTTTCTTTGATCTCATTTGCAGGACCTAAAAGTACTACCCCAACATTATCTTCTTCAAGGTTTAGAACGATTCCTTCAAGTCCGCTTTCAAACTGAACCAATTCGCCATATTGAGCATTCGCCAGTCCGTAAACGTTAGCAATACCGTCACCTACGGTTAGAACGGTACCCACTTCGTCTAGAGAGGCCTTGGATTCAAAACCTGATAATTGTTGTTTTAATATTGCTGATACTTCAGCAGGATTTACTTCTGCCATAATTATTCAAGATAAAATGCCACATTAAAATGCGACGGTTTTAATTAAATTTTTGAAACGTATGTGTTGTCTTTTAATTCTCTTTCCAGTCTTCGAAGGTTTCGGGAAACGCTTGCATCATATTGCAAATCTCCAACCCTTAACACAAAACCGCCAATGATGTCTTCATCAATGACACTTTTTAGACTCGCTTCTGAACCTGTTAACTCTTTTACCTTAGAGAGAATAACAGCTTCAAGTTCTTTATCTAGCGGTACCGCAGTAGTTACAACAGCCTGCCGTACATTATTCAATTCATTAAATTTAATGATATACTGTCTTGCCACTAAATGAAGAATACCAATTCTTCCGTTTTCCAACAGAATATCAATCGCGCCTTTGGTAATAGTATTAAGATCCTTGAATATTTCAAGTAAGGCACTTTTCTTAGTACTATCTTTAATTACAGGACTAGTAAGCATATTTTCAAGATCCCTGCTATTTACAACAGTTTTGGAAATTGAGATCATATCCTCATTAACAGCTTCCGCTGAGTTCTTATCCTTTGCTAAAGAAAGGATCGCCTTTGCGTAACGTTGTGCGGCTCTGGTTCCTCTCATAACTTAATTTAGCTTAGCATCACCAATCATCTTTTCGATCATCTGGTGTTGTTCATTTTTGCCTGAAAGTTCTTTACGAACAATCTTTTCAGCGATTTCTACTGAAAGCTCCGCTACATGATTTTTCAATTCAGCCATCGCAGATTGCTTTTCAAGCTCAATGCTTCTTTTAGCATCTGCAACAATTTTATCAGCTTTTACTTTAGCCTCATCAGAAGCATCTGTAATTACTTTTTCTTTTAACTCACGGGCTTCTTTAAGGATCGCATCTCTTTCTGCACGAGCTTCTTTTAAAAGCTGCTCATTATCAGATTGGAGGTTCTGCATTTCCTTACGTGCCTTTTCAGCTGAAGCCAACGCATCGTTAATAGATTGTTCCCTATTTCTTACTGAACCAAGAATAGGTTTCCAGGCGAATTTCGCCATAAGGAAAAGCAATATTAAAAACACGATGGTTTGCCAAAAGAACAAGCCAATTTCGGGAGTTATTAAATCCATAGTTTTAAATAATAATAGTTAAAAACATCATTTAAAGAAGTCCTTTCGCAACCAACCGTTGCGAAAGGGACTCTTTGAAATTAATTATCTTAATACACCTAATAAAGAGGCAACCACTCCAAAAAGAGCAACACCCTCTACAAGTGCAGCAGCGATAATCATAGCTGTCTGGATCTTTCCAGAAGCTTCTGGCTGACGTGCGATAGCATCCATGGCAGAACCACCAATTTTACCTACACCTACTCCGGCTCCAAGAACCGCTAGTCCAGCTCCTAAAGCTGCAAGACCTACATACAATAATTCCATAGTTGAAAAAATTAAAAATTAAAATTAATGATGTTCATGTTCCTCAACTGCCATCCCGATAAACAGGGCAGACAGAATCGTAAAAATAAACGCTTGAAGGAATGCTACTAACAATTCCAGTACTGTTATAAATAAGGCAAAGGGAACCGAAACTCCTGCAATACCCGCATTTTCTAAAATAAATATCAGTCCAATTAAACTTAGAATGATAATGTGCCCTGCAGTAATATTCGCAAACAAACGAATCATAAGTGCAGCAGGCTTAATAAGCAACCCTAGTCCTTCCACTACTGCAAGGATTGGCTTTACCCAGGTTGGAATACCAGGCATCCAAAAGGTGTGCTTATAAAAATCTTTATTTCCGTTAAAGATCATGATCAACATAGTGAAAAGACCTAAAGAAACGGTGACAGCAATATTACCAGTTACGTTAGCCGCACCAGGCAATAATCCCATTAAATTCGTAATCCAGATAAAGAAGAATACCGATAAAAGAAACGGCATAAACTTCATGTATTTTTTTTCTCCAATTTGAGGCAAAGCAATTTCATCCCTAACAAAAAGAACCAAAGTTTCTAACACATTGTTGAATCCTTTTGGTGCATGCTCATTCTTTTTATGATGTCTTGCAAGACTTGTAAAGAAAAGAAGCATTAAAATCACTGTAAGAAACATCGCAGCGACATTCTTGGTAATCGAGATATCCCAAGGTTTTGAAGCATTCAAAGGATGGTGTTCCGCATCGAATTCTACCCCTTCGGCATCCGCATCTAACTTGTAAATATCTTCGTGTAGATTTACAAAACGCATCCCGTCTTTTTCCACCACGGTATGCCCTTCGGTATCATGATGAAAGTCACTGGACATAAAGGTTACAAGTCCACCATCAGTATAAAGAATCACAGGTAATGGAAGTGTAACAGAGCTATCACCTTCTCCAAAGAAATGCCATTCATGGGCATCCCCGATGTGGTGCATGATCATCTCAGTTGCATTAAACTCTTCTTCAGCCTCCTGAAGTTCAGTTTTTTCCTCTCCATGCTCCTGAGCAAAGGAAAATAATGGGAAAATGGCAAATGCTAATGCAAAGTACAAGCTAATCACTAAAGATTTCTGTGCTGTCATAGTACCTGGTCTACTTAAAAATTATGGGCTCTAAATTTCCGTGCAAAGGTATACTTTTAATTTTTATCTGAAAGCCCCCCGTATATTTTTTTACTTCATTCAGGCATTTTAACGATTTTCCTGAAAGACAGTTCGTTATTTAGTATTGATAAGCTTCACCGCATATATAGTTTCAAATATCAGAAACAAAAAATATGGGATGAAAAATAAGATCAAATCTTCAAACGGATTGGGAACATCGTTCAGCATCATTGGTAAAAGAAAAAGTACCGCCGCCAACATTTTTAAAAGACTACATGCCATAAATGCAAAACCCGTCTTATCGCTAAAAGATTTGTTTACAAATACCAGGAACAAATAAATAAGAAAGGTCGCGACTATATGAAAAGAGTAAACAGCTAAAGTAGTATAGTAGAGATCGATATTCAACAAATAATTTACTACTGCAAACTGAGCTATAAAAAGTAAGATTGAAAAAGGAATAAAAAGTTTGAGAAAGGAAATTAATTTAGCTTGCATTTAGTCGTCTTCATTCAAATTTTTAACTGCACGATACACCTGATAGAGTGCCACAAAAACACCTAGCAGCGATAAAGAAATAGTATATGCAGAATATTTATTTGGAAATTTTCCATCTAACCAGATTCCCACAAAAACTCCCACAGCTATTATAATGCCCATTTGAAAGGCAATATTAACAAACCCGAGATATTTATTACGCTGATCTTTTTTCATTCCCTGTTTTAAGAGGCTTTACCCCGCCATTCATTTCACAAGTTGCATTAAAAACCACCCCAGGTTCTACAGCAAGCTTTCCAGCAATTACTTCCCCTTGAATATTAGCTGTCCCTTTTAAACTAAGAACTCCTTTTACAAATATCTTCCCTTTAAAACTTCCCTCGATATCTGCATTTTCACATTCCAGTGTTCCGTTTATTAAACCTCCTTCACTTATCACCACTTTTCCCGGGGTCTTTAAGCTGCCTTCCAGGGTTCCTTCAATCCTGAAACAGCCTTTTCCTGAAATTTCTCCAGTGATAAGTGTTCCAGCAGCAATTCTATTTTGTTCGTTATGATTAGGTGCAGATTTGGTCTTTTTGGTATCAGAAAACATAGTAGGTAGGGTTTAGTTATTGTCCAAATAATCTCTTAAATTTTTCTTAATTTGTACAATTCTATAATTTTCTGCGGACATGGCAAAAGCTTCCCGCCCTATTTTATAATTTTTGTTTTCTCTTAATAATTCCTGAAAGCCTAGTGATTTTGATTGTGTCTCTAATCCATGAACTACCACAAAAGTTCTTTCAGAGTCATATACATCAATAGAAACATTGAGTTTTTTGTAATCTAATTCTGATATGGCTTTTTCAATAGAATCCTTTAATTCAGCTGTTTTTTGAGCTTCCATATTTTCAACTGGATAGATCAGTTTAAATTTACTTTGAAGACTATCTGAAGAAAATTCAAGTGTCTTTAATTCCGGAATTGCTTTATTTATGATATCCTGAGCTTTTTGACCTTCCTGGGTTTGTGGATAGGTTACAGCTACATAATTTAATGCCTGTTCGTACGCATCTATGCCTTGAATTCTTGCGGTTGCCCTTGCCTTTAGAAGTTCAAATTTTGGCACTATGGGATCTCCGGTGAAACGCGAAACATATTCATTCGATTTCTGAATAACGTCCTGGTATTTCTGATTTTCATACTCCCGAAACAAGTTATTGTAAAGTACTTCCGGACTATTCTCATCTCTTTGAATACTCTCCGGATTTTTGATAAAAGCAGCATAACGAGAATCAGAATAATTCTGAAGAATATCATTTCTAATTTCTTCCTGATCTCTTAATCTACCCTGCGCTTCATAGATTTTATACAAATTGTACTTTGCCGGCAAGACCAATCGTTCCTGAGGTTGATTGCCTAACAAAAACTCCAGTCTTTGCGCAGCCAGATCATATTCTCCATAATTCTCATTATAAATCACTCCTAACTGATAATAGGCTAAATTCTGCTGTGTAGCCAAACTATCTAAAACCGATCGCTCCCCGGGTATCTGACTCACATACGTCATTGGATCATAAATTGGATCGTTATCAAGATTTATATCCATTAATCTTTCCTGAGGATTGATAGAGCTTTGATTTAAAGCTGAAGAACCCCATCGCCAATTATCTGCAAGCTCCCTACTTCCCCAAACACGCAGAAACGACTGGGCTCCTTTTGAAACGCGGAGTGGATTATAAAAATAAAATGAATTTCCTGAATTAGGCTGCCCTGCAGGAGGAACGTTAGCAGAAGGAAAATTATTCTGAGGGCCGATACTGGCCGTATATACCGGTAAATTTCCTGCTTCCATATCTTTAACTGCTTTTACCCTTAAAGCATCGGTATATTCAGTAAAATAGGCAATACGTGCATCTTCAGACAAACCTGCCAATCTTAAAATACTGTCGGTTTCCTCTGCTATCTGCTCATATTTAATTACATCATCGAGATTCGTTCTTCTTTTCTTAATCGTTCTGTACTCTAATAATTCCGGAGACATAAAAGTAAGCGTGCTATCATAGTATTTCCCGGATGCCTGATATTCAGCCCGATCAAAATTAATATTGGCAAGTATTTCGTAATTGATAGATTTCAGATAAATATCGCTGGATGGAGACCTTAGAGATTTATTATAATATTCTAAAGCCGTATCAGTAGAGTCAATTCTGCTGTAATATTCCCCTAACTGAAAATAAATTTTATCAAGATATGGCCTGTTCTCTCTGTCCTGTTCAAGTTCTGTAAGCAGGTCCAGCAAATATTGATTATTGCCTGAATTAAAATCATAGTTTTTGGCCTTCTGAACATAGGCATTCACAAAGTAAATTCGAGGAGATTTACGATTTAAATCAATCACCTTATCAAAAGCTGCATTGGCGGTAGCAGTTTCTCCCAAACGATTATGAAGCTGACCCAGAATATAGAAATAACGTCCTTTTTCGGCATTAATATCGGTAAAATCGGCAGCGGTATATAAGGGTGCAACCGCACTATCAACCTGTCTTAAGTTTATATATGCCTGGGCGATACTGGCATTGGCATCTGCCAGATCTTCATCTTTCAATCTATCTGAATCAAGAATTTTTTTAAGATTTTTAATCGCCAGTTTTTCATTTCCAATCCTGATATTGGTCTTTTCACGCCAGATTCTTGCATGATTGATATTATCACTGGCCGGATATCTATAAAGTATATAATTGAAGGCATCTAAGGCGGGAATAAATCTTTGATCAAAATACCTTGATTTTCCCAATAGAAGATAAGCCTCATCCATTTGAGGATTGCGTTGCTTCCCTCCAATCAACATGGAATGCTTCTGAATTGCTTTTACAGCTTTCTCTTCTGCTCTGCCAAAATTTTGATTCCGAATACTGTCTGGTAACAAAATCTTATTATCAACCGCTAATCTTTCAACCGGAAGAATATCCCAGTAATTATCGGCATAATTTTGATTGATTTCTTCCCTGCCCTGTTCGAGTGCAATCTGCCCGTTATATAGAATATTGTATTCAGCAGTCACCGCATGATAATTGCGACTTATAAAGGTGTCTTTCTTTCTGGAACAGCTAAAAATAGCCGCAGAAAGAAAAATAAAAAGAGTAAATCTGGTAAACGTATTCAAAATGAACCTATTGTGGTATCATGAATAACTTTGATACAGCTGGTTTAGTATGTAAAAGTAAACTTCTTTTTCTAAACTCCAATAGCTGATTTTGCTAGCCTTCGGCGATTTCCCTTGAAAAGTATTCTTCAAGTTCATTAAGGGTAGCTTCTGAAGTCTCCATGTCTTTAACAATAACTCCTTTATCCAGCACCACGATTCGCTCGCAGACTTCGGTAACGTGAATTAGATCATGACTTGAAATTAGCACGGTGGTACCTGTAGTTTGAGAAAGTTCCTTCAGTAGCTTTTTCAGCCTGATCTGGGTAGTTGGATCCAGATTTGCAAAAGGTTCATCTAAAATCACCACTTCGGGATCTCCAATTAAAGCAGCTACAATCCCCACTTTCTTTTGATTTCCTTTAGAAAGATCTCTCAGGTATTTCTTTCGGCCTATAATTTCGCCATTAAATAAATCTTCAAATTGAGTGAGAAAAGAATCAATATCAGCTTTATTTCTGTTTCTCAATTCACCAATGAAGTAGAAATATTCTTCCGGAGTTAAATAACCAATGAGAAAACTTTCATCTATAAAAGAAGAGGTAAAAGGTTTCCAGTCTTCGCTTTGGCTTACCGTTATTTCATTATTAAAAATATTCCCGGTACTTGGTTGAATAAGATCCAGCAGTAAGCTAAAAAATGTCGTTTTTCCAGCTCCGTTATTTCCTACCAATCCAAAATTCTGTCCTGAAGGTATATCCAGATGTTCTATATCCAGCACCTTGTTTCCGCTATATATTTTTGAAAGATTTGTTGCAGTTATCATTGTAAAAATTTTAGTCTCCTTTTTGTTTAAATCCCTGTATCATCACATATTTTCTCTGGCGATATCTCTGCGCAAGGAAATTAAGAATTGCTGGCCTTAATAAAAGACCTATTACCCCAAGTCCGGCAAGCACTCCCATGGCCACTTCATAGTTCACAAATTTATTAATAAGCCAGAAAAACAGGATTGGAACCAATAACAATGGCAGACTTACCAACCATTGTGTCGCTCCCGTTCCCTGGTAATTCATAAACGGACTTTTGTCCAGATCTATGGCTTTTTTATTGTAAGATCCCGCATATATAAGCAATGGCACATTAACGCCCATATTATAAATAGCACAAGCAATATTGAGCAATAAAATATTCCACCCAAAATATACATAAGGTGTGGTTAAAATAGCTAATACCGCCACACTAAAAGTAATCAAGCCCATTTTTGAAGCAAGATATTGTTTCATGGGAATATTCTGGGCCATGATCATAGGATAGTAGGAGGAGTCCCATGAAGGAACAAATTGTCCGAAATTAATCATAAAAATACCAGTCATAAAAATACCCACAAATACAAAAAATGACGGCATATCCTGGTAAGTATCATTTGGATAGAATATAAGCCCGTAACTCAAAAGAATTAACGACATATAAATGGTAGTCTTCGGTCTTTTATTTCGCCAAATGAGTTTAAGATCCTGCTGAAGAAATGGCGCTATACTTCCAAATCGCTTTGTCCAACCAAATTCTTTGGTATCGGCTGTTTTATTCTTTCCTTTTAAACCTGAATCCAGATAAAATTTTCCCAGTAGATTTTTATAGTTCCAGATATATAAAACAATGAGCAATACAAAAGGAACTATTGCAAGAAAGGGATTTAAATACACAAAATTCAAAATTTCTCCAAAGTAACCTCCCAATTCAAAAATCTCCAGATAATCTAAAAGTGCAAGGACTACACCAGCTACCAATACCGGAATAAGAGCCTTCAAATTCTCAGTAAATCGTTTTTTTATAATAAAATTGAAATAATTAACACATAAGGTTATCAAGTACATGGCGATCATCCAGCCAAGCATATTTGCTACAGGATAGCCTTCTTTGAGAATACAATACAGCCCAAAAGGAATAATTAGTAATAAGGGAAGGAGGTTATAAAAGGAAAAAAGTGATTTTATCAATACAAAATTCACGACTTTATTTTTCTTAAATGGTAATATCAATAATGGTTTAATATCAATAACCGGTAAGGATTGCAACATAAACCTAAAAAGCAGTTCAAAAGAGAGGTAAGTGAGTGCAAAAGCGTTTACCACCTTCAAAGGATCCTGTTGCGGATATATTTCTTTTAACATTGGAAATAGCGCTATTCCTAAAAACAGGAACATCGCTGAAAAATACAAGGCCAGGAAAGCCATAAGAATTTTTAGTCCCAAACTTTTTCCAAAACTGGCAGATCTGAGAAAAGATTTCCACTCCAGCCAGATGAACTTTTTAAACATAAAAGATGCTATTTATTGAATTGGTATAGAAATTTAAACTTTTGTTACATTTCTAAAACCGAACTACTTTGTATTTTTGCGCACAAATAAAAAATAATGAGTCAGTTCTATCCGCTAAAAATAAAGGAAATAATTCGCGAAACATCACAAGCGGTAAGTTTATCTTTTGAGATCCCGGAAAACTTAAAGGAAGAATTCAGTTTTTCTGCAGGACAATATATAACCATTAAGACCAGGGCTGATGGGGACGAATTACGAAGAGCTTATTCTCTTTGTTCCGCCCCGGGTTCCGAAGATTTCAAAGTAACGGTTAAGGAGGTAGAAGGCGGAAAGTTTTCTGTGATTGCTAATAATAATCTTAAGGCAGGTGATGTCCTGGAAGTTCATCCACCTGAAGGAAAGTTTATTTTTAAACCGGGAGAAAGCAGAAATAATTATGCAGCTTTTGCTGCGGGAAGCGGGATCACACCTATTCTTTCTATCATAAAAACGATGCTTCGAGATGAACCTCTCAGTAGATTTGTGCTTACCTATGGAAATAAATCTGTAGATGATACCATTTTCTTCAAGGAGCTATTAGAACTACAGACTAAATTTCCGGATAGATTATTTGTAGAGTTTGTTTACAGTAGAACCAGAGAAGAAAATTCACATTTTGGCCGGATAGAAACCAGTACGGTAAATTTCGTGGTGAAGAATAAATTCAAAGATCATCCATTTGATAAATTTTATCTGTGCGGACCTGAAGAGATGATCAACCATGTTTCCGGCGTGCTAAAAACTAACGGAGTAAGTGAAGATCAAATTTTATTTGAACTTTTCACCACTACTGTCGAAGAAAAAGAAATTGAAGGAGATACAGACGGCCAGACCACGGTAACGATTACTGTTGATGATGAAGAATTCTCATTCCCGATGGATAGATCTGCGGTTGTGCTGGATATTGCGCTGGAAAATGATATTGATGTGCCTTATTCCTGCCAGGGCGGGATTTGCAGTAGTTGTATGGCGAGAATTACTGAAGGTAAGGCTGAAATGAGCAAGAACCAGATCCTTACAGATGAGGAAATTGAAGAAGGTTTTGTATTAACCTGTCAGGCGCATCCCACAACTCCTACTCTAAAAGTGGATTTTGATGATGTTTAAATTCATCCGGACCCCGGTAAAAATAGTTCCGACCTCTCCCAGGGAGAGGTTCATGCAGAAGTATTGAAATAGAATTTTTAGAGATTCTCCAGAATTTTCTGAACAACCTTTTCCGGGGGAATGCTGCGCATTACCTCATCGTAGCCCTCCGGTACTTTATTTCCATACACCGAAGTTGGAATTTTTGGATATTGATCCAAATCTGGTAAAATACAATTCTCTATTGGCTGGTTAAAAGCTTTAAAACCGGTATATGGGTGGGTCACACCCCAAATACTAACAACCGAAACCCCGAAAATAGCTGCCAGATGAGCATTCCCACTATCCATACTAAGCATTGTATCCAGATTGGAGATAAGGCTTAATTCTTCTGAAAATCGAAGTTTCCCAACTACACTTTTAGTATTCTTAAATTTCTGTTCCCAATTCTCTAATTGCTCTTTCTCGGTATCACCTCCTCCAAACAGGATGATCTTGATATCTCCCCTGGAAGAGAGACCAGCAAGTACTTCTTCCATCAAATCTGTAGGATAACATTTGGACCCATGCTGAGCAAAAGGAGCGATTCCAAGCCATTTCTGGGATTGTTTACCAACAATATCCAGAACTTTAGATAAAAGTTTTCTTTTTGGAGGTATTTTATATCCTGAAAGATCTAAAGGAAAACCAAGTGCTTCAAAAACATCGGCATAGCGCTGATGAGTAGATTTTAGCTGCCTGAATTCCTTATTATTATCGCGAGTAAGCGCCTTCTTTTCGGCCCTTCCCTTATCTATTTGTTTGAATTTAATTCCGTAGAAATAAAACAGGGATTTAAGAACGTTTGTACGTAAAACATCGTGCAGATCTGCTACCGCATCAATCTCTTCATCACGTAGCTCTGTAGCTAAAGTCCCGAGACCCAAAACACCACTATGAACGCCTTTTAGATCTGCATCATACACACTTACGTTTGGCAAATGGCTAAAAAGCGGTATAAAAAAATTCTTGGTAAGTACGGTAACTGTTAATTCTGGATATGTATCCATCAAAATACTAAGCACCGGGACTGTCATGGCAACATCTCCCATCGCAGAAAAGCGTATTGCCAAAATGTGCTGCACTTTTTTGCCATTATCAGCTAAAAGTTCTTCTGAGCTGCCCATAAAATCTATTTATTACCTCGAAGTACCGGATTTAATTCAGCATCATTATACATCTTCATCTGCTTGTAAACCTTCATATATTTTTCACCGTTTTCAATGGCTTCCAATAATTGATTGATCGCTGTAGAAAGATCTACTCTCTGTTCCAATAGAACATCCAGTTTTGCCTTACATTTCATCTGATGTTCCTGAGAAGCATCTTTTCTATCAGCTTCTTCAGCCATATGATAGATCTTCAGCGCAAGAATGGAAAGCCTGTCTATGGCCCATGCAGGACTTTCAGAATTTAAAGTAGCATCGGTATTAGGTTCAGCATCTTTATATTTTTCTAAGAAGTAACTATCAATATATTCAACAGTATCGGTACGATCCTGATTAGAAGCATCAATTTGCCTTTTTAGAGTTAAAGCAGCCACAGGATCTATATTCTGATCACGTATAATATCTTCATAATGCCACTGGACAGTATCTATCCAGCATTTCCTGTAAAGCAAGTGCTCTAAAAGATTTTTTTCAGCATCGTAAGGATTCTTAAAATCCTGATATACATCATCCTTTTCATGATATTTTTCTATTACTTCCTGGAAAATCGTATTGGCCTTATCTGAAAACATAGCTTCTAATTCTTGGATTATATACTGACGAAATGTGTAAAATCACATTGAATACAAAGATATTATTTTTGAGAAGAGTTCAGGTTGAAACTGGCAGGAAACATTCATATTTAAACAAAAAATGCTACTACAAAAGGCATAATTATTAAAGTTATTAGAATAATCTCCTTTAAAATTTTATCTTTTTTATTGTCAAAATAATTTGAAGAAATAATACTTAAAGGCACAAAAAAGAAGATAAGTTCACTTCCATTTTTTGTAGGGGAAAATAAGCTAACCGCAGCAGCAACTAACAGACTGAAAATGATCAGAGTTAAAACTGGTCTTCTGGTAATACTTGCTTTTTGAATAGATGAAAAATACTGAAATAATGTCCAGATTAGCAGTCCCAGAATGATGCTTAATGGAATGAGCAATTTTAGATCGCCATACCTGGTAAAGTCAAAATTACTGGCCTGAAACCAGTTTGAAAATGTATAAAACTCATCATAGGCGATCAAATGAAAACAGATGGTAAGCGAAACTACCGCCAAAAAAGCAACGAATGGTATAAGCCAGTTCTTAAAATTTGCCGCGAAATTTAAGATTGCGAAGAATACAATAAGAAAAAACAATGCAGACCAGAAATGATAAAGTGTAGCAATACTAATCCAGAAAGTGGCATCAAAGATCTTTTTCTCTACGAATTTATGAGATCTCAGGCTAATAATTCTCCGCATAGCGAACAGCACACATAAATTGGAAATTATAACCGATTCATTCTTTAAGAGACTACCAAAAGAAATGCAAAATATCGCAAATAATAAGGTTTTATAGGCGCTTCGCTTCGTGAGTTCATTCTTTTTTGCAATAAAATTAAGCACCAACAAACTTAAAACCAGTAAAAGCAACACTCCCAGTTTTTCAAAAAACTCCAACCAGTTAAAACCATTTATCCAGGCAGAAAAATTAGCTCCTATATAGAAAATACAGAGCAATACAATAACTACCGAAAGGTTTATAGGCTTTGATTTATTAAAAAAGCTTGTTAGCATTGGGGTTTTTTATATTTTTGTACTCACATTCAAAGATTATACGATGAAAGATTTATTTGAAGGAATAGCAACGCTTGTAGAATTTACACTTCTAAAGCCTCTTGATGCCTTAAGAGCTCTTGAGCTAGATTCCTGGTTTCTTGCAAATATCCTTAACTGGGTTTTTATGATCGTTGGTTTTCTTGCCTTCCTATATTGGATGAAGCAACTTAAAACCTTCAACGATAATAATGAAGAGAAGAGAGAATCTACTTCTCACTCTTTCCTAGGATAAATCAAAACCTATATCCTTTCTAAAATACATCTTATCAAAATGTAGTTTTTCTGCACTTTGATAAGATTTTTTTAATGCCTTTTTGTAATCTTCCCCGAAAGAAGTTAGAGCTATTACCCTTCCTCCACTCGTTACCACTTGACCGTTTTCCTGTTTGGTTCCAGCATGAAAAACGATAGAATCTTCAATTTCGTTTATTCCGGTAATAACTTTTCCTTTTTCGTACGATTCAGGGTATCCACCTGAAACCATCATTACCGTAGCCGCAGTTCTGGAATCAATTTCTAAATTAGCCTGATCAAGTTCCACACTCCAGGTTTTTTCAAATAATTCAACAAGGTCAGATTTTATCCTGGGGAGAACTACCTCCGTTTCAGGATCACCCATTCTCACATTGTACTCTATAACAAATGGCTCATCCCCAACCCTGATCAATCCAATAAAAATAAATCCTTTATAATCGATCTCCTCTTTCATTAATCCGTTTACCGTTGGTTTAACGATACGCTCCTCGATTTTATTCATCAAAGTTTCATCAGCAAAAGGAACCGGGGAAACAGCTCCCATTCCGCCGGTATTCAAGCCTGTATCACCTTCACCAATTCTTTTATAATCTTTCGCAGTTGGCAATATCTGGTAATTTTTACCGTCAGTAAGCACAAATACGCTGAGTTCAATTCCGTCCAGAAATTCTTCGATCACCACTTTCTTACTTGCGGCACCAAATTTTCCCGACAACATATTTTCCAGCTCTTTCTTAGCTTCCTCAAGATCTTCAATGATCAAAACTCCTTTTCCGGCTGCAAGACCATCTGCTTTTAAGACATACGGTGGTTTTAGGGTTTCCAGAAAATTCTTCCCTGCACCCAAACTTTCAAAGCTGAAGCTTTCATAGGCAGCTGTTGGAATTCCATGCATAGCCATAAACTCCTTTGCACGCTCCTTGCTGCCTTCTAACAAAGCCCCACGACTCGAAGGCCCTATAATCTGAATATCTTTTAGCCGTTCATCATTTGTAAAATAATCTACGATGCCCTTCACTAATGGATCTTCCGGTCCAACCACGATCATTTTAATATTCCTTTCCAACGCAGTATTTGCAACTGCAGCGAAATCTATAGGATTCAGCGATAGATTTTCTGCAATCTCTGCGGTTCCAGCATTTCCAGGTGCAACATACAGTTTACTACATTTACTGCTTTGTGCCATCTTATATGCGAAGGTATGCTCTCGCCCACCGGAGCCAAGGATAAGAATATTCATGTGGTTGTGATTTTAAATATTGCATCAAAAATAATTGTTTGTAAATTGAAGCACCAATAAATTCGTTAAAAAAGCTTTTCTGCCCTTGGATTGGTTTAAACTTTCGTTGCAGCTTAATAAATTCCCTATAGAAAGGGCAAAAAAAACTCTGGAAGAAATTCAAAATATTCCTGAACACGAGTATGCTGAATATCAAAGAAAACGGAAAAATGCCATTATAGATTACCATATACAGCATAATGATTTTTATCGTGAGTTCTTTAATTGGGATGGTTTTGATGACTGGCAACATGTACCAATCATGAAAAAATCTGATCTGCAACATCCTTTGAAAGATCGGCTGAGTTCCACGTACAATACAAAAACGGCCTACATTGGAAAAACTTCTGGCAGTAGCGGTCATCCTTTTATTTTTGCTAAAAATAGGTTTGCCCATGCTTTAAGCTGGGCCGGCTTTCAAGATAGATATCGCTGGTATCATATAGATCTCAATAAATCTTTACAAGCCAGGTTTTATGGGATTCCTCTTGATTTCTACGGAAATGTTCAGGAACGTTTGAAAGATAGAATAAGTCTAAGAAGAAGGTTCAATATTTTTGACCTTAGCGAGAAAAAGATGGAAGATTTCCTGGAAAGATTCAAAAAGTCAGATTTTAATTATCTGAATGGATATACCAGTGCGATTGTACTTTTTGCTCGTTTTTTAAAGGACAAAAATCTTATTCTGAAAGAACTTTGCCCAAGCCTTAATATTTGTATTGTAACTTCTGAAAGACTTTTTGAAAAAGATCAGCAACTCATAGAAGATGCTCTTGGTGTCCCGGTGATCAATGAATACGGCGCCAGTGAAGTAGGCTTAATAGCTTTTGAAGATGCTGAAAATCATTGGATTGTAAATTCTGAAGATCTCTACATTGAAATTCTTGATGAAAATGATCACATTCTTCCTTATGGTGAAGAAGGTCGCGTAGTTATTACATCCCTATACAACAAAGCCCACCCGATGATTCGGTATGATATTGGCGATATTGGGTGCCTCTCTAAAAAAAGCACGCTCAAAAAACCAATTCTTGAAAAGCTGATTGGAAGAACCAACGATATTGCAAGATTACCCGATGGCAAAGTAGTTCCGGGACTTACATTTTACTACGTCACCAAAACCATTATTGAAGATAACGGACACATCAAAGAATTTGTGATCATTCAAACTGAAATGGATGAGTTTAAAATAGAATATGTTAGTAAGCAGGAATTTTCCGAAGAACAACGAGCTAAAATATTAGATGCGATTGGCACTTATGTGGGGGAAAATTTAAAAATTAATTTCGAAAGAAAGGATATTCTAAAACGTAGTCGTAGCGGAAAACTCAAACAGTTTATTTCTCATTTGAAATAGCTCTTACCTGTTTAGATTTCACAAAGAATTGCTCGTTTAAAAATATGAGCATTCTCCAGATACTATGGAAAAACCCATACTTGAGGACAGAATGGTACACCTTGAAATTGTATTTAAGCATTTCAAGTTTATTGGTAGAAATAGAATTTTTTCTAATCCTGTACACCGCAAGAGATTCGGCTATGCCCTCGATTGGGCCTCCCTCCTCAATGACTTTAAGCCATAAAGCCCAATCCTGGCGCTTTGGAATATCAGGACAATAGACCTTCCCCAAAATACTAACATTATAAATACCCGTTAGATTTCCCACATAATTTGCCTTTAGCAACTTATCGTAATCTAGCACCGGCAACGCCTGAATCTTCTTCTGAAGACTTGCTCCTTTTTCATTAATGAGTTCGTAACTGGAAAAACAGGCCGCAACATTTGGTTTAGAAAGCACTTTTAGCTGTTTTTCCAGCTTTTGGGGTTTCCATTGGTCGTCTGCATCAAGAAATGCAATAAAGTTCCCTGAGGCAGCTTTAATTCCTTTATTCCTGCTATGATGCGTTCCAGCATTAGTAGAATTTTTAAGTAATTTGATGCGTTCATCTTCGGAAGAAAATTTTTGAACGATCTGTTTTGTAGTGTCAGAAGAAGCATCATCAATAATAAGAAGCTCCCAGTTGGGATAGGTTTGACGAATTACAGACTGGATAGATTCAGTAATAAACACCTCCGAATTATATGCAGGCATTATAACTGAAACCAGTCCCCTATCTTCCATGCTACCGTCTAATGTGTTTTGAAAAGTCTTTATGTTCCCTTTTTTCTAATTCATCTTGACTCAGACCTCTAAAATAGTCATACGTAATCCTCATTCCCTCAGCTCTGGAGATTTTAGGCTCCCAATCGAGGATCTCTCTAGCCCTGGATATATCCGGCTGTCTTTGCATGGGATCATCCTTTGGAAGTTCTTCAAAAACAATTTTTTGATCTGTCCCCGTAAGTCTAATGATTTCATCGGCAAAATCCAAAATACTAATCTCATCGGGATTTCCAATATTTACAGGTTCAGAATAATCACTTAAAAGAAGTCTATAAATTCCTTCTACCTGGTCGTCTACAAAACAAAAAGACCGGGTTTGTGAACCATCACCAAAAACAGTAAGATCTTCTCCCCTTAAGGCCTGCCCAATAAAAGCAGGAATTACTCTACCGTCATTTAGTCGCATACGGGGCCCGTAAGTGTTGAATATTCTGGCAATTCTTGTCTCCAGACCATGAAATCTATGGTAAGCCATAGTTATTGATTCCTGAAAACGTTTTGCTTCATCATAAACCCCGCGAGGTCCAATGGCATTTACGTTTCCATAATATTCTTCATTTTGAGGATGCACCAATGGATCTCCATACACTTCAGAAGTAGAGGCGATAAGAATTCTCGCGTTCTTCTCTTTGGCTAAACCAAGACAATGATGTGTCCCGAAAGATCCAACTTTTAAGGTTTGGATTGGGATTTTTAGATAATCAATAGGACTGGCCGGGGAAGCAAAATGTAAAATATAATCCAGGTTTCCCGCTACATGTACAAACTTGGTAATATCATGATGATGGAACTCGAAATTTTGCATTTTCATCAAGTGTTCAATATTCTTGAGATCCCCGGTAATGAGATTATCCATCCCAATAACTTCATAACCTTCTTTTAAAAACCGGTCACAAAGGTGAGAACCTAAAAAACCTGCCGCACCTGTTATTAATATTCTCTTAGCCATTTAAATTCCAATTATTACCCCTCGTTGATAAGATTAAAAAGACTTTCTTTCCAGTTGTCTATAGGCCCAAATTGCTCTGTAAACTTTTCCTTGGAAAGAACACTATATTCAGGTCTTTCTGCCAAGGTCTTAAAAAATCCTGTCTTATTCAATTGAACCTGATCCATTTTTCCTGAATAATTAAGAATTTCAGCGGCAAAATCATACCAGGTGGCTTGTCCTTCATTGCTAAAATGATATAATCCAAAATCCTGAGATTCTGAACTGATCATTTTCAAGACAAATTTAGCAAGATCGTTGGCATTGGTTGGAGTTCCAATTTGAGAAGTGGTAATATTCAATTCGGCTTTTTCCTCTACTTTCCTAAGAATTGTTCGGAAAAAATTATGACCAAATTCAGAGTATAACCAGGAGGTTCTAAGAATAAAATATTGCTCCATTGTGGATTGAATTTCCTCTTCCCCTTTCAATTTTGAAGCGCCATATACATTAATGGGATCAACCTCATCTATCTCTTTATACGGTTTTTGAGATTGTCCGTTAAAAACATAGTCTGTAGAAAAATGAAATAAAACAGCTCCGTGTTTTTTACAAATTTCAGCAATATTCTTAGTGCCTTCAGCATTTACAGAGAATGCTTTTTCCTCTTCATTTTCTGCCTGTTCAACATTGGTATAGGCAGCCGTATTAATACAGAAATCAATTTGATGCTTTTGAAAGAACTGCTCCAGGGCATCTTTTGAAGTGATATCGAGCTCACCGGAAGAACAAAAGAAAAATTTAAAATTGGAGAAGTTTTGCGTTTGCTTTTGAAAACATTGTCCTAACTGACCATTCGCGCCTGTTACTAAAATTGTTTTCATGCAAAGGTTTGTTTAAAAGTTGGTAAGACCCTGTCTTTTTCAGATAATATCATTTCCCTTTCCGGGAAGTTCCAGTTAATATTTAGATCTGGATCGTTAAATATAATTCCCGCTTCAGAACCAGGGGTATAATATTGATCGCACTTATAAGCAAAAACAGATTTTTCAGAAAGCGTAAGAAACCCATGTCCAAAACCTGTTGGAACATACAACTGATTTAAATTTTGGTCATCAAGAATGGTTGAAAACGTCTTTTTAAATGTTGGAGAATCTGGACGTAGATCAACAACCACATCCAAAACTTTCCCGTAAATCACTCTTACAATTTTTGTCTGGGCAAATTCACCTTTTTGATAATGCATTCCTCGAAGCACCCCAAATTGGGAAACTGACTGATTATCCTGAACAAACTCCTCATCTATCCCCGAAAGCTCTGCAAAGCGCTTGCGTTGATAGGTCTCCAGGAAAATCCCCCGATGATCTTCAAAAATTCTAGGTTTTATAAGAAAACAATCTTTTAAAGGCGTTTCTTCTACCTGCATAATATCTATTTAAGAATTAAAAATCTGTTCCAGGATCTTTTCAGTAATTAAATAAGTGGGTTTCACTCCTGACGTTCCAAGACCTCCTGAAGCTAGCGTACTTCCTGTTTCTAATGGATTATCTGAAGCGTAATAAGCATATCTCACCTTTATATTTTCATCTATACTCCCTCTTAATCTTGAAGCGGCTTGAATCGCTTTCTGGTAATGTGCACCTTCCATTTCCAGTCCGCAAACATTCCAGGTTGAATCATGGAAAAACCTTAGAATATCTTTATTCTGAAGAGAGGTTCCCAAAACCGTGATCATAGCGCCATCAACTACTTTAATGCCATGACCTTCAAGATCTGATTTTTTCAACTGATTTTCAAAAGGATAATTATCTGCTGTTCCTTCAAAAAGGTGAGCATCCGGGATCATAATATCCCCTTTTCCACCTTCCAAAATACCAGCTTTACCCATGATTGAAATAGACTTCACATTAATTTTCACCTCTTTATCTTCATGTACAAAAGGTTTTAGAAGTTCATCCATTGTTTCGTAAGCCTGTTCCCCAAAAGCATAATCCATCACGATTATCACTGGTTTTTCTTCCTTTTTCAGGTCGCTGAATTTAGTTCCGGTAAATCCATCTTCGAGCTTGGCGGTATCAAAAACCTGCACATCTATATTGGTTCCGCTTTTATCTTCAATAAAATACATCCCCTTATCCAGAGCAGTTTTTGTCACTTTATTTCTTAAAGATCCATTCCCACTATCACTTAATTCTTCATAAATATCCAGCGACTTCTTTTTCTTTAATTCCGTTTTAAGTGCGCATGGCGTGTACAGAGTATTCATAACACTGTGCATATTCGCAGAAATTATATGAATTGGCCTATCCATCAGCTTATTTTCAATAAGTTTTAATTTTATATCATTAGACCAGATTTCTCCATGAATATGATGTCCTAAGCGTTCTCTTAAAACCGGGCTAAAAGTGATGATTCTTTTTTCATTTTGAATAGCTTCACGAATAGCCATTTTTCCAAGCGACCAAACCACATTTAAAAAACGGTCAGGATTCTCTGGAGTAGAGAATTTTGGATAAAGCTTGCTAATTTCATGAAAAGTCCTTCCCAAGATACTTGCTGTATGTGTTAGGGCCACTTCTCGCTGTGCCTGCGTTAATTTTTCAGATTGAGTCACCGCAACTTCCAATTTTTCCCAGTCCCGGTTTACGCTGCCATCTTCATCTATCAAGACTCTTTTCATGATCTTATGAGATTCAATAAAAAGAAAAGTGAGATGGGTAAGAATATCATAGATCTCAGATCTGCCACGAGTGATCTCAATATTCATTTGCTCCTCGTCAATTCTATAGCAATTTCTTCTTCTTTTAGGTGGAATAATCGGCTTAAAATGGGAATTCCCATAACCTTCGTCGCTGGTAAGATTAATGAATCTGCACTCCTCTATACCATGAGGCAGCCTGTCTATTACGTATAATAAACCTTCGAGCTCTGCCTTTTCATTGGCGATGGAGCCATAGATCTCCGGACGTAGTGTGAGTAATGATTCTCTAAGAGTTTCTCCTGAAACACCCATTGGTTTATAGAAACCTCTGTTAAAAAGGTGTCTCATGGTAATATACATGCGTTCAATAGCACCAGAACTTTCCTGTGCTCTTGTTCTGCCCTGTAGTTTTAATATAGACATAGTAATTTTTTATATAATCTCTTTAAGTTTATCTGCTATTTTCCGATCATTAGAAAGCCTTGGGAGCTTATTCTGGCCTCCAAGTTTACCTATAGACTTCATATACTGCTGAAAGGCATTCTGCGGAACCTGGGTAACTTTAAGCCTTTGAAGAATATTCCCTTCAATAAGATCAAGATAATAGGAATTTTGCTTCTGTAAAGACCTGTCGATAATTTCAGCAAATTTATTCAAATCTTGCGGTTTCTGTTCAAATTCTACAAACCATTCGTGAAATGGCAGTTCTTCGCCTTCCGGGTTAATTTGTGGCGCTACTGTAAATTCAGTAATTGCAGCGTCTGTTTCAGCAACTGCTTCCTGCATAGCCTCTTCAACTTCTTTTGCAATAACATGTTCCCCAAAGGCCGAAATAAAATGCTTAATTCTACCCGAAACAATGACCCGGTAAGGTTTATCTGAAGTAAATTGAATAGTATCTCCAATATTATAGCCCCAAAGCCCGGCAGTAGAAGAAATGATCATCACATAATTGACTCCTATCTCAACATCTTTTAATAATAGCCTTTTTGGGTCTTTATCATAAAATTCATCGGCTTTAATAAACTCATAAAATATTCCGGAATCCAGCTGAAGCAACATTCCCTTTTCATCCTGTCTGTCCTGAAAAGCAAAAAAGCCTTCTGAAGCAGGATAAAGTTCTATACTATCCACTTTTCGGCCAATGAGGTTTTCAAATTTTGATCGATAAGGCTCATAATTTACTCCCCCGTAGATGAAGAGGTCGAAATTCGGGAAAATATCGCCTACCTTTTTTCCTGTTTTATCAATAAGCCTTTCAAAATACATCTGGACCCAGGATGGAATTCCGCTAATTACAGACATATCTTCCTTTACCGTTTCCTCAACAATCGCGTCTACCTTATCTTCCCAATCTTCGATACAGTTAGTCTCCCAGCTGGGCATTCTGTTTTTCTGAAGATATCCGGGAACATAATGCGCTACAATCCCTGAAAGCCGGCCCAGTTTCACTCCATTTTTCTCATCCAGCTCCGGACTTCCCTGAAGAAATATCATTTTCCCATCTACAAATTTTGACTTCCCGGTGTCTTCAATATAACAAAGAATCGCATTTCTGGCGGCATTGATATGCGTGGGCATTGATTCTTTTGTAAGCGGAATATATTTAGCGCCGCTAGTGGTACCCGATGTTTTTGCATAATACAAAGGTTTCCCGGGCCAGAGAATATCCTCCTGCCCTTCAACCATCAAATCTACATATGGTTTAAGCTCTTCATAATCCCGTATTGGTACATTTTGAATAAAATCTAAATGGGTGCTGATTTTATTGAAATTATGCTCTTTTCCGAATTTAGTATTTTTCGCTTTCTTTATAAGCTCCTGAAAAACTTTATCCTGAGTTTCATAAGGTCTGGAAGCCCAATGATCTATCTTTTTCCGAATGTATGATGCAAATATTTTAGCTGCGAAAGACTTTATAGACATAGGTTATTTAAAATCAATATATTCTGAAGGATCTACTGGATTTCCTTCATTCCAAAGTTCAAAATGTAAATGAGGACCGGTAGTTAATTCTCCCGTATTCCCAGCGGTAGCAACCACTTCCCCTCCGCTTACCATATCCCCCTGGGACTTGGTGAGTGAAGCATTGTGCTTATAAACAGAAAGCAGTCCGTAGCTATGCTCTATAATGATCACATAACCGGTTTCGGCAGTCCATTCTGCAAAGATTACCCTACCGTCAGCCACAGATTTAATGGGGGAATTTCGTGTAGTCACTATATCTACCGCAAAATGTTTATTTTCAATATTATATGGATCTGAAATAGATCCCTTAACCGGAGGAAAAAGGGAGAAATTAATATTATCTGTGGCCGTAGGTAAAATATTGTATTTATCTTCCTGAGCCACTTCTTCCCTTAACAATGAATCTGCCTTAATCCTATTGATTTCTTCATATTCAATATCTGAAATTGGTTCACTTAATAAAGAGTCCCTGTTTAATTTATCCAGATCTAGTTCACCCGTTAACGCGCTCTTGATAGAGGTTAAATATTGATCGTTTAAACGAATTACATTCTGAAGGGAATCTGAAGTATAAGAAAGATTGGTCGCTCTTTCCTTAAGCTCAGCAGAAGAGTACCCCGGAATATACTCACGTAAGGGTGTAAATGCAATTAAAACAGTTGTTGCCGCGATTAAAAAGATCACAGATAATCCTACAGCCACAAAAACATTAAGCCTCGTTAATCTAAATGAAAATCGTTCTTCAAACGTATCTTCATTTAGCACTACCATTCTATACTTATGAAGTAGTTTCTTGGTGAACTTTTTTTTCGTTTTCTTATTTTGAGCCATAGCCGTAATTAAGTATTACAAAGATAAATTAAATAATTTCTCGCTCTACCGCCCCAAAAGACTTATTAGGGGACTTATGAATCATTAGTATTTTATTGTCTTCTTAACGTTTATATTGCTTAATTCTTGTTAAGTTTGTATATCTAAATTAAAAGACATGAATGCATTTATATTGCCTTTAATGATAGGAGCACCACAAATTATACTTATTGTGGTAATTATTTTACTGCTTTTTGGAGGGCGTAAGATCCCTGAATTAATGAGAGGCCTGGGTAGCGGAATTAAGGAATTTAAGGATGCTTCTAAAGACGAAGAGAATGGGACAACCCCAGAAGACGGTAAAAAAGTTCCAGAAGAAAATAAATAATTTTCGAACTTATATAAAAAATTAAAACCCAACTTTTCAGTTGGGTTTTTTATTTAATCAATTTTTATCGATTGTAAAATAGCATCCAGTTCAAATATATTATCCCTTTTTCCTCTTGATGGAGAGAAAACAAATCCCTCCAGAACTATAAACCGATCATTCTTTTCATCTTTCACGGCATAGTTTACAAAAGGTCCTGCCATGAAATCATTTTCAACCTCCCATGTTCCGCGCGTTTCATACGCAAACTTACCATCAATTTTGGTTTCGAATAGATAGGGAGCATAAGCCTTTTCTGTGATCATATAAGAGCCTTCCAGTCTTCCTGGAATTTGCGCTTCACCAATAGAATCTCTCATCTTGATAATATTCGCAATCACGCTGGAGTCATTTTCAATTGTATTAATAGGAACCTCGTAAACGAGAATTTCCATGCTTCCCTTTGGGATCTCCTTTCTTATCCATGAAAAATGATCTTCTTGCTTAGCGTATCTGTATGCCGATGGAAATTTAAGGTTCACCCCGAATTTCTCACTTAATTCATCATCCTTTTTAAGAGATTTTCTAATTCTTCGTTGTTTCTCAGTGAGTTCAGTCTTTTTAAGAATCTTAATAATAGAGTCTGATTCTTTATTTATTACCTCAATAATTTCGCTGGAGCTTTCTCCCTGTACAACAATCCCTGTTTGAGGCCTTGCGAATTCATTTTCCAAAAGATCCATTCCTTTATTACCTCCTTCTTCGATCTTTAAGAAGATACGGCTGTTTCTAACAAAGCCTGAAAAGGTTTCTGGAGGAATCTGACTTAAACTGAATAATGGTTCTTCCTGTGGCAGACCATCAACCGGTGCGGCCAGATTAGTTCTAATCGCTTCTCCAATTTCTCCTTCCCAGAGTTCGTTTTCTATTACTATAGTAAGTTGATTGATATTCCCGGAAGAATCTGTCAGGATTCTATCGTTTTTGTTGGACGATTTCTCATCATTCTTACAGGAAATTAATAGGAAAATACTGGCTAGCAGGATCAGGCTACGTTTCATTTTTTCGGTTTTGATTTAATAGCTTTTAACTTTTGGAAAGTTTCAGTTTCATTCCAGGTTTCAGGCTACTGGTGTTCATATCGTTCCAAGACCTCAAATTTTGTACCGTAACGCCCGGAAACTTCTTCGAAATACTCCAGAGAGAGTCCCCATTCTTCACTGTATAAATTCTTGCATTTGAATTTTCACTGGAATTTGACGACTTAGAACTGGAAGCCACCTCTACTGGTTTACGTGGATATATCGTTAAATACTGCCCTACTCGAAGGTTATTACTTCTCATATTATTCCATCGCTTAATACTACTTATACCAACTCCATATTTTTCAGCGATCTTCCCTAAATAATCTCCACTTCTTACTCTATATCGAATACGATCTTCGGTCTTAACATATTTAGGGAGTTGTTTTTTCTCTTCTACCAATTGATTTTCTGCAAAATCATAGATGGCACTTTCATTAGAAACAAATTTCCCTGTAGCCTGCTTTGGAAGTCTTAAACTATATTTTTCATCTTCAACAAAAGGAATGATATCTAACTTAAAACTTGGATTTAAAAACTGTAGCATTTCTTTTTCGACACCCGTTACTTTAGTAATTTGATCAAAATTTAGTAACTGCTTCACCTGTATGGTATCTGTTTCAAAATAGACTACATCAGGTTTTGAAGGCTGAAAATTATGCTCATTAGCATATTCAAACAAATAAAGTGTAGCTAAAAAGGCCGGTACATAACCCGCTGTTTCACGTGGAAGAAATCTTCTTAAATGCCAGTAATCGGTTGAACCACCGCTTCTTCTAATAGCTTTTGAAACATTTCCAGGACCAGAATTATAAGATGCAAGCGCGAGATCCCAATCTCCAAAAACTTTATAAAGACTCGCCAGATATTGAGCGGCAGCTTCTGTAGACCTTTCAGGATCCATACGTTCATCTACATAAGAACTCACATCTAAATCATGCATTTTACCTGTAGTGAACATAAACTGCCATAATCCGGTAGCTCCCACACGTGATCGTGCCCTGGGATTAAGCGCAGACTCAACGATAGCCAGGTATTTAATCTCTAAAGGAATATCATATTTGTCAAGCTCCTGCTCAAACATTGGGAAATAATAGCTGCTCAGAGCCATTAAGCGTTCCATACCGCGCTTATTCCTTTTTAAATAAGACTTTATAACACTCTCCAGAATGGGGTTATATTCAATATTAAAAGGCGTTCTGGCATTTAATTTGGCAAGACGAGCCTTAAGAGTATCTGTAGGAAGCTCTTTATAAACTACCTCTTCATAATCCTGCTCTTTAATACTCTCCTGCATTTCATCAAACAGATCTGAATTTGTGAGTTCCAGCATCCATAAAGAGTCAATAGTTTGAGCATGGGGAAGATCCTTAAGTTTTACCTTGGAAGAATCCCTTATCACAGCAGAAATTGGCAACTTATCTTTAAATTCGGGATCAGGCTCTGCAAGCTTGATCTCTGTATCGTCGCTTTTTTGAAATATCTGAACCCTGAAATTGGCTTTTTCAACCCGTTCCTTGTTCTTTTTTTCCTGTGCCAGCGTAGAAATTCCCGCCAGGAGCAACAGCATTAAAAATTTTCGTTTCAGCATACATTCATTTTACATTAACAAACGAAAAGTTATCAAACTTCGTACCTCGTTAATTTTTAATAGCATCAATTCCCGGTAAAGATTTTCCTTCCAACATCTCAAGCATAGCCCCACCGCCGGTTGAGACATAACTTACCTTATCTTCAAGACCGAATTTTTTAACAGCGGCAACAGAATCCCCTCCTCCAACAAGAGAAAAAGCACCATTTTTGGTAGCTTCAGCAATAGCCTCTCCTAATTCAATAGTTCCTTTGGCAAAAGTGTCCATTTCAAACACTCCCAGGGGTCCATTCCAAAGAATGATCTTTGATTGAGCTATAACATCAGAGAAATTTCTAATTGTTTCAGGACCAACATCCAGTCCCATCCAACCATCAGGAATATTGTCTACACTTTCTGTTTGTGTACTCGCCTGCTCTGAAAAGCTATCAGCAATTATCGAGTCTACCGGCAGATGAATTTCAACTCCTTTCTCTTTAGCTTTCTTTAGAATTTCAAGAGCCAGCTCCTGCTTATCGTCTTCAACCAAAGAGTTTCCAATATGGCCTCCCTGAGCTTTGATAAAAGTATACGTCATCCCTCCACCAATAATAAGGTGGTCTATTTTATCAAGAATATTTTCAATAACAGTGATCTTTGAAGAAACTTTTGCACCTCCAAGAACAGCAGTTACGGGCTTTTCAGTACTATTTAGAACCTTATCCAGACTTTTTATCTCTTTAGCCAGCAGATATCCAAAACATTTATCTTCAAAAAATTTAGCAACCACCGTGGTTGAGGCATGAGCTCTATGGGCAGTGCCAAAAGCATCATTTACATAAATATCACCTAATTTTGAAAGATTTCTTGCAAAGGTCTCGTCTCCATTTTTTTCCTCTTCATGAAAACGGAGATTTTCGAGCAATAGGATCTCCCCCGGTTCTAATTCTGCCGCCTTGGTTTCTACTTCTTCCCCAACACAATCTTCTACAAATTTCACTTCTACTCCAAGTACTTCTGAAACCTTGCTGGTAATATGCTGAAGTGAATATTTACTTTCTTTCCCCTTAGGCCTTCCAAGGTGAGACATCAAAACAACACTCCCACCATCTTCTAAAATCTTAATAATTGTTGGTTTTGCCGCTTCAATACGATTAGCATCGGTTACCTCCATATCCTCATTTAAAGGAACATTAAAGTCCACTCTAATGAGCGCCTTTTTATTATTAAAATTGTAGTCTTCGATAGTTTTCATAGTATTGCTTTATTACAAATATAATTTTTTCCGAAGATAATAAAGCTTATATAATTTTATATTTGCCTATGCTTTTTAACGATATAATTGGCCTCCCACACATAAAAAATCATCTGACGACGACGGCCGACAGAAATAGAATTCCGCATGCGCAACTTTTTACCGGAAAGTCTGGAAGTGGTGCTCTGCCTATGGCTATCGCCTATGCTCAATATATTCTATGTAAAAATACCGGTGGTGAGAATGATTCTAACACGGCTGCGGGCTGCAACCTTAAGTTTAACAATCATTCTCATCCAGATCTCCATTTTGCTTTCCCTGTTGCTACCAATGATAAAATAAAGAGTCAGCCCATTTCTTCTCATTTTCTTGATGAATGGAGAAACTTTCTAAAAACTAATCCCTACGGAAGTCTTTACGACTGGTATCAGAGTTTAGGGATTGAAAAAAAACAGGGGAAAATTGGAGTTCACGAAGCCCAGAATATTGTAAAGTCACTTTCATTAAAAGCTTATGAAGGCGGATTTAAGGTGATGATCATTTGGATGGCAGAAAAAATGAATATGGAAGCTGCCAATAAATTATTGAAATTAATTGAGGAGCCACCAAATAAAACCGTTTTCCTACTAATATCAGAAGATGAAGAACAAATAATCCAAACCATACGTTCCAGATGTCAAAGTTTATATTTTCCACCTTTAAGTGAGGCAGATATTGCAAATACATTGGCAGAAAAGGAAAATTGTAGTCCTGCAATAGCTAAAAAGATCGCCCATCAGGCAAATGGAGATTATACAAAAGCGATCCATATTTTAAGGAAGAATTCTGGCGATGAACAGTTTGAAGCCTGGTTTATAAGTTGGGTACGAAGTGCCTTTAAAGCAAAAGGAAATAAATCTACGGTGCTGGAACTTGTTTCGTGGAGTGAGGAAATTGCGGCATTGGGCCGTGAAACACAAAAAAGCTTTTTACTCTATTGTATAGATTTTTTCCGTCAATCATTATTGCTTAACTATAAAGCAAAAAGCCTGGTCTATTTAGAACCTTCAGCTGAAAAATTTAAACTTGAAAACTTTGCTCCATATGTACATGGAAATAATATTACTGAAATTACTTCGGCATTAGAAACGGCAATTTATCATATTGAAAGAAACGGTAACGCTAAAATAATTCTAACCGATCTCTCTATTAAACTAACCAGATTTTTACACAAAAAAGCAGCTTAAACATGGATAACCTAACAACTAATATTACTGAAATTTTAATCCTTTTATTTATTCTAATCACTTTTATGCAGTCTGGAATAGACAAAGCGGCAGACTGGAAAGGGAATACAGGATGGCTAAAAGAACATTTTTCGGGAACTATATTATCGGGAATGGTGCCTTTGATGGTAGGCATTATAATGATTATTGAAATTATAACCGGCCTACTGGCTATTGCGGCCATTATACATCTATTAGCTTATGATGATTCATTATTTGCATTATATACCTGTATTCTTGCCTGCGTAACATTGTTAATGCTACTTTTTGGACAGCGTATCGCCAAAGATTATGCAGGAGCCTTTACATTAACAGGTTATTTTATAGTTTCAATCCTGGGAGTTTATATCCTGAGTTAAACTAAAATTAAAGACAATAAAAAAAGCTTCAGAAAAATCTGAAGCTTTTTTTATTTAATAAGCTTTGAAAGAATTACTCCTCCTCAGCTACTTCTTCTTCGGTTGATTCAGCTTCTTCTCCACCGTAACCTTCATTTAATTCAGTTAAAATATCCTGAGTGATATCTAAACCTTCTTCAGCATACATGATGTTTGCGCTTTCGTTAGATCCAAAGATATATGTATAGTTATTTTCTTCACCATAATCCTTTACATAATCTTTAATTTTAGTTACTACAGAATCCATAACAGAGTTACTTTCCTCTCTTAAGCGGTTTCCAACCATTTGTTGCTGTTGCTGAAGCATTTGTTGCTTTTGCATAAGTTCCTGTTCTTTCTCCTTACGTTGAGATTCAGACATTGAGTTCATTTGAGACTGGTAAGCCTGAACTTCCTCCTGGAAAGCTTTTGCTGCCGAATCTAGTTGACTCCTAACAGAATCAGATTTAGAAGTGAAATCAGCTTCCACATCTTTCATCTCTTTATATTCCTTAATTAAAACAGTAGTATCTACATAAGCTGTTTTTTGCTCGTTACACGATACCATCATAATTGCAACTGCTGCAATTCCAATAAATCTTCTGATCATAATTTTTCGTTTTGAATCGCAAATGTATAAAAGTATTTTTTGTACAAAAACAGAAAAGTGATTACTTATAATTAATTTTGATTATAAATAAATGTAAAATAGATTTTTGTTATTAGGAATAAGGCTTTTTACGGCTTTCTATCGATAGAAATTACTTTTTTCGGTATCAACTCTTTATAAAGAGTAATAAAAACCATTAGAGCGCCTTATATTAAGTTTTCGACTCTTTTTTGAAGAAATAAGTGATTGAAGAATACTCTCCCGAAGACTTTGCCCTTTGATTTGATAGAAATCCTCTATAAATTGCATTTAACAGATTTGAAGATTTCGGTTTATTTTTTTCACTCAACAAGCTAACATAATAAGCATCAAACTTGAGAGGCTTTTCATTCACTAACTTAAATCCGTGTTCAGCAAATTTTTCTTTGATCCCGTTTCTTGAGAAATGCCAAAGGTGTCTTGGCACATCCCAGGCAGCCCAATTTTCATTATAGTATTTAGAATCGTAAGAATTGAAATTAGGAACTGCAATTATTAACAGGCCATCATCTTTAAGCAAGGTCTTTAATTCTGAGAGTTTATTTTGGAAATCTGGAATATGCTCCAGAACGTGCCAAAGACTTATAACATCAAATTTCTTATTCTCTAATTCTGAAATTTCAGATTTTAGATTTAAGCCTTTTAAAGCTCCCAGATTACGAGCAGTATTATTTGGCTCAATTCCGTCTACAATCCAATGAGAGTTTTTCATTTCATTTAGAAACTCTCCGGTACCTGCCCCAAAATCCAGAATACTTCCCTGCTTAAAATATCTATAGATCCATTTAGCTTTTTTTGAAAGCATATGGGATTTTACAAAATGGTAAATCCTGTCTTGAAAATTTCGCTGCGAATCGCTGTGAGAAATATAATCCTCGCTTTCGTAATATCTAGGTAAATTTTCTGGTACGGGATGCGTCTTTAAGATTCCCTTTTCGTATTCCTCGATATTAAATTTCTCACCACTTACCAGATGATCTTTGCAAACCATTTTAGGTTGAAGAGTAGTATTGGGTTTGTATTTATTTTCTGTTGTGATCAATTATAAAATTCATTTGTTCCACGTGGAACATCAAAAATTATCTACCCATATAAACGAGTAGCACCGAAATATCATTGGGACTTACCCCACTTATTCTAGAAGCCTGTGAAACCGTAGCAGGTTGCACTTTCTTCAATTTTTCGCGAGCCTCGTAAGACATTGATTTGATATTAGAGTAATCAAAATTCTTCGGAATTTTCATATCCTCCAGACGATTCAGCTTATCAGCATTATTCTTCTCCTTCTCAATATAACCGGAATACTTCACTTGTATTTCGGTTTGCTCGATCATCTCTTCATTGAGTTCATTTTCTGAGATAAATTCTTCAACGCCGCTAAAATTTTTCACATCCTCCATAGTGATTTGGGGTCTGGAAAAAACTTTAAATACTTTATCGCTTTGTTTCATGGGAGAAGAATTCCTTTTCTCCAAAACGGGATTAGCTTCTTCAGGAACTACACTTAAATCTTTCAGGTATTGTACAAACTTAAGAGACTTATCCTTTTTCTCCTCCATCTTTCTCATACGCTTCTCAGACGCTAAACCTAAATTATAAGATCTTTCAGTCAATCTAAAATCGGCATTATCCTGCCTTAAAAGTGTACGATATTCAGCACGGCTAGTAAACATTCTATATGGCTCTTCGGTGCCTTTCGTAATTAGATCATCAATTAAAACACCAATATAAGCTTCATTTCTTTTAAGGATAAACTCATCCTTTTCCTGGACTTTTAGCGCCGCATTTATACCAGCCATCATTCCCTGGCAAGCCGCTTCTTCATATCCAGTGGTACCGTTTATCTGTCCAGCGAAATATAGACCTTCCACAAGTTTTGTTTCCAGGGTATGCTTTAACTGTGTAGGCGGAAAATAATCGTATTCTATTGCATAACCGGGACGGAAAAATTTCACATTTTCAAAACCTGCAACAGAACGTAAAGCTTTAAACTGAACATCTTCCGGCAGCGAAGTTGAAAAACCATTTACATAAACCTCTACCGTATTCCAGCCTTCCGGTTCTACAAATAGTTGATGCCTGTCTTTATCTGCAAAACGATTAATCTTATCTTCAATAGAAGGGCAATATCTAGGTCCAATACTTTGAATTCTTCCATTAAACATTGGCGACCTATCAAAACCTTCTTTTAAAATATCATGCACCTCATTAGAGGTGTAAGTCATATGACAGGAACGTTGTTTGGAAAGCGGTTTAGTTTCATCTGAATATGAAAATTTACCAGGAATATCATCCCCCGGCTGCTCTGTCATTTTTGAATAGTCTAAGGATCTTCCATCCACTCGAGGAGGTGTTCCTGTTTTCATTCTACCAGCTTCAAAACCTACCTCAATTAGATCTTTTGTTATTCCAGTTGCAGCTCTTTCACCAGCTCTACCCCCACCAAATTGTTTATCACCAATATGAATAAGCCCGTTTAAAAAAGTACCGTTCGTACAAACCACACTTTTAGCAAAAACTTCTAAACCTAAAGAAGTTCTCACTCCAATTACTTTATCATTTTCAATAATAAGTCCCGCAACCATCTCTTGATAAAAATCAAGATTCGGGGTCCCCTCCAATTTCAACCTCCAATCTTCTGCAAACCTCATTCTATCACTTTGCACTCTTGGACTCCACATTGCAGGTCCTTTAGATTTATTCAGCATTTTGAACTGGATAGCGCTGGTATCGCTAACAATACCACTATAACCGCCCATCGCATCAATCTCCCTAACTATTTGCCCTTTTGCAATACCACCCATGGCAGGATTACAACTCATTTGAGCAATATTTTGAAGATTCATGGTGATAAGAAGGGTTTTGCTACCCATATTTGCAGCAGCAGCAGCGGCTTCACTTCCGGCATGCCCAGCTCCAACTACAATAACATCATACTGCTTTTCGAACATATCCTAATTTAAATTTTATCTATTGTTCCACGTGGAACAATGCTATTTTTTCTTCTTCTTTACGTCGCATCAATTCCTGCTCCCTTTCAGTTTTATCTTTAAAACCGCAGAAATGTAGAATTCCGTGAATTAAAACCCGCTTTAATTCCTCATCAAATTCAGTATTAAAACTATTAGCATTCTCCTGAACTCTTTCTGTACTTATATATATATCGCCTTGCAAGGTATTCCCAAGGGTGTTATCAAAACTAATAATGTCGGTATACGTATCGTGAGCCAGATATTCAAGATTAATTTTATGGAGATACTCATCATCGCAGAAAATAAAACTGATGTCACCAATATATTTATTTTCAGATTCGATAGCTTTTTCTATCCAATTGCGGTAATCCTGTTCTCTATTAAGAACAAAGTCGTTTTCACTAAAAAAATTAATCTCTCCCTTTTCCAAAATAATCCTTTACTTTCTCTCTGTAAATTTGGTGCAAAGGTAAGATTTGTCTATTTAAAATTTCAGTAGAATTGAAATATTCTTTTGCGCTATTTATCTGATTCTGAAGACTGTTTTCGTAGTTAATTCTATTGGATTCAGACTTTCTTTTTTCGTCTGTTCCCTGCAATTTAAATGCCTCTTCAAACTTCATTAATTCATATTCCAATTGCTGCATTCTTTTCAAGGTTTCAGGATCAAAACCTTTATCTAATAATTGTTCTTCAATCTTCTGCATTTCATCAGCAGGATCCTTACCCGGCTTTGCACCATTTTTTTCCATTACTTCCTCCATCTGCATTCTCAACATTTGCTGCTCTTTATAGATCTCGTACAATTCACCACTTTGTGTTTCGCCTTCGCCAGGATTTTTCTCACCCTCTTGTCCTGGTTTTGGATTATCCTCAGTACCTTGTTTCATTTGCTCCATCAACTTCTTCTGCTTTTTAATAATATCCTGCAGTTGAAATTCATTATCACCTTCCCCTTCTCCAATTTGCGGATTCGACATCATTTGCTGCATCGAACCCAAAATTTGATCCAGTAAGTTTGCAAGATCGTTTGCTCCGGTCACCACATACTGCTGGCTTGCGGTTCCCTGGGAAATTTCATTCTCAGAAAGACGTTCAATAGATTTTTCAATATCAAATTCTACATCTATCAACTTATCTGTGATCACCTCATTAATCATTGGATTCCGCATAGCCAATACATATAAACTATCATCTACATGTCTAAAATTTTCTCTCAAATTACTTTGTTCCTTGAGTTTGCTAGCATAGTTAGGATTGCTTTGTTGAATACTTTTAAAGGAATTCAATAGGTCCTCCTGTTCAAACGAAAAAACGATAAGATTATCCAGGATCTGTCTCAACATTTCCGTATCTGCCTCTAATTGCTCCTGACCTTGCATAGCGGAAGATTGTTGCATTTGCTGACTCATTTCCTTCATTTTTTTGGCAGCGTCCTTTTGCTTCTGTTTCGCACCAGATTTATTATTCTGCTCCAGCTGTTCTTTTGCATCTTCCTGATCTTTCTTAATACTCTCTTCATCCTCCCCTTCCCTATCCAAATCCTGAGGTTCTTTTAAAGCTTCATTCTCCTTTTCAAGACCATCCATATCTTCTTGAAAATCCTCAAAGTCTTCATTTAATTCTTCCTGTCTTTCCGGAGTATTCTCCTCTTCACTATTTGAAATTTTTTCCTGTTCTTCTGAAATATCTTCCAGATCCCTGGCTAACTTTTGCTTTTTTTCTTCCACATAATATCTCTTAGTCAGCTCTAACAATTGCTCTAAATTGCGCTGATTACTTTTATTCTGTTTTGATAAGTTTTCAAGCTTTTTCCCCAGGTCTTCTTTCTGGATCTTTTCGGAGTACTTTTCGAGCTCCTCTAATAAAGCTTCATTTTGTTCTAATCTTTTTTGGTTGTTTTCTAAACGTTTACTAAGCTCTTTTTCCATGGACGAATTTTCTTCATTCTCATTCTGCTCTAAACTTTTTTCAAGCTTTTCAGAATAATTTTTCATCATTTCATTTTGCTTCTTTTGGCGCTTTAAGAATTCCTCCAGTTTCTTTCTTTCGTTATAGTTCAGAGATTCCTTTTCCTTTTCTAGTCTGGAAATTTCCTCCAATTCATCTTCAGATTTTTCGAATTCTTCCAACCTGCTCCCGATATTCTTTATGGCGTCATTTTGTTCTTTCAATTTCTCATCCTTCATTTCCCGATCCGTCTTTTTTCGGTAGGAAAATATTTCTGATCGCGCAGATTTTGCACCATTAACTGCATCATTATCATAAATTCTGAAATAGTAAGTATAGCTCTTGCCACTTTCAAGTGGTATGTTTCCCGGAAAACTAAAATGAAACTCATCAAAACTCTCCTTAGATACAGGAATATTTAGCTTTGCAGGATCCTTCTCATTCTCTTCGGAGAAATAAACCAGCTCTAATCGACTTAACCCGTAATCATCTGACACATCTCCTTTAAAATACTGAATATCAGTATTTAATGAATCAATTTCCCTCACTACAGTTATCTCTGGATATTGATCCTTAATAACTTTCACTACATAATCGAGATTCTCATAATTTTTGATCAGTTTATTTGATGTGCTCACCGAATATTCAAGGTTTGAAGTTATTGTTTTGGTGTAATTTGCCGTATTCTCTATAGTCTTAACCTGAATAAGAGTATCGGGTAATTTGAAATTAATGGTATTAACGTTTCGAGTACTTAAATTCCAACGTACCTGTGTACCTTCAGGAATGGTAATATTACCGGTACCTGATAGTTTTTCGTCATTTAAACCGGTATAGGCAGGATAGTCTAATTGCATTTCAAAATTCAATAATTTTGGAACTTCAATAACATCCAATAAATAATTCTCTGAAGAGACTTCATTTGCATATAACTGAAATTCGAGATCATTATTGAGATTTGTAAATGAATATTCAAAAAACCCTGGAGCGGTTTGCTTCATAAAATTTTCATTCCCATTAGAGATCAGTGATACAATCTCAGGATTATACTCTCCTACCGTTTTAATTTGAAGTTTAAAGTCCTCCCCTTGCCTAGCCGTTAATTTACTATTCTGAATAATAAAATGGAAAGGTGCAGGCTTAAGATATACCTTATTATAATCTGAAATTCTGGTAAAGCCATTGGTGATCACGTTAGCTTTACCGGCAACGATGAGGCCTATTATTATGAGGAATGGAAAAATAACATAGCTTAAATATTTCCTATTTTTCTTTATATCTATAGCCCGTGTAAATGGAATTGGAGTGAGCTCTTTTGATCTTTGATTTATACTTGCCAGTAAGAGATCTGACTGCTCAGAATTTTTTCTTAACTGAAGTAAATTTTTAAGCTTATCATTGACTTCGGGAAAGTGATTTCCTATAATTTCTGAAGCTTGAAATTCATTAATTCCTTCTGAAATTTTCAGTAGCTTAATTAATGGAAGACCTACAAATTTATAAAGGAGGCTAATTTCAACGAAGATAAATAGCCAGAATAAAATGGTTCTCCAAGTAGTGGAAAGCCAGAGAAAATATTCCAGACTAACCATAAGTAAGAAGTAGAGAAGGCCAATACCTACAAACAATAAACTTCCCTTGAGTATTAAGTTGAAATAATACTTTTTTATAAAAGCTTCCAGTTTATGCTGCACCAGCTCAAAATTCTCCATGTAACGGCAATCTTTTCTTAAAAATACAATAAAATTAGATCTTATTCAGGATGCCTGCCCCAGTGTTTAGGATTGGTTGAATAAGGTTGTATCTTTGCCAGCAAAAATCAAGAAAATATGTCTTCTAAAGTAAGAGTAAGATTTGCTCCCAGCCCCACCGGTCCATTACATATAGGTGGTGTAAGAACAGCCTTATATAATTATTTATTCGCTAAAAAACACGGTGGTGATTTTGTATTAAGAATTGAAGATACAGATCAAAACCGCTATGTAGAAGGAGCTGAAGATTATATTATAGAAGCCCTAAATTGGTGCGGAATCCCTTATGACGAAGGCCCTGGTAAAGAAAAAGGATTTGGACCGTATAGACAAAGTGAGCGTAAAGACCAATATCGTGAATATGCCGAGAAACTGATAAAATCTGGAAATGCATATTATGCTTTTGATACTTCAGATGAACTTGACGGGCATAGAAAAGATCATGAGGAAAAAGGAAAAACATTTATCTATAACTGGCATAATCGCCAGAAACTGAAAAATTCGCTTTCTCTTTCTCAAGAAGAAGTTCAGGAAAAATTAGATGGTGAAGAAGACTATGTGATCCGTTTTAAATCTCCCCAGGATGAAACTTTACATTTAAAAGATGTGATTCGCGGAGATATGGAAATAGATACCAATATTCTTGACGACAAAGTGCTTTTTAAAAGCGACGGGATGCCTACCTATCACCTGGCAAATATCGTAGATGATCACTTAATGGAGATCACCCATGTTATTCGTGGTGAAGAATGGCTGCCTTCCCTAGCCTTACATTATATGCTCTATAGAGCTTTTGGATGGAATGCTCCCCAATTTGCCCACCTTCCACTTATTTTAAAACCTCAGGGTAAAGGAAAATTAAGTAAAAGAGATGGGGAAAAAATGGGATTCCCGGTATTTCCTTTAGAATGGAAAGATCCAGAATCTGGAGATATTTCTGCGGGATATAAAGAAGAAGGTTATTTTCCAGAAGCGGTGGTGAATATGCTGGCTTTTTTAGGATGGAACCCTGGTACAGAAGAGGAATTCTTCGGATTAGAGGATTTGACGAAAGCTTTTGAACTGGAAAGAGTTCATAAAGGAGGCGCTAAATTTGATCCTGAAAAAACAAAATGGTTTCAACAGCATTATATTCAATTAGCTGATAACGAATTTCTGGCAGATGAATTTGAAAAGCGTCTTGAAAAGAAAGAGATTGAAGCTGATAAAATATATATATCTGAAGTGGTTGCTTTAATCAAGGAAAGAGTTGTTTTTGTGGAAGATTTCTGGGATCAGGGATATTTTTTCTTTATTGCTCCTACTTCATTTGATCCAAAAGATTCAAAAAAGGCCTGGAAAGAAGGAACTAGTGAACTTATGACAGAACTGAATGAATATCTAAAGTCTATAGATAATTTTGAAGCTGAACATTTACAGGAAACAGTTAAAGGCTGGATAAAGAGTAAAGAAATAGGTTTTGGAAAAGTAATGATGCCATTGAGAATTGCTCTGGTTGGAGCGTTACAGGGGCCGGATCTTTATAAAATAGCTGAATTCATAGGAAAGGAAGCCACTCTAAAACGTATTCAAAAAGCTGTAGATACCTTAAAATAAAGGTGTTTCCGAAATATTTTAAAACCGACTTCTTCCAATCAAGAGGTCGGTTTTTTTATTTTATAAGGATTCAAGCTTTTATTCTTAAATTGAAGCATTCTTAATTTAATAGTTATTACGTGCTTAATTTAGTTTTAATACCCATTCTGGGAGTTTTTCTAATATTGATTATTTTCTCCGGAATTTTCATTGTAAAGCAGCAAACCTCTGCTGTTGTAGAGAGATTCGGAAAATTTACAAGTATTAGAAGTTCCGGTCTTCAATTAAAAATTCCCTTGATAGATCAGGTTGCAGGTAGAATTAACTTAAAGGTACAGCAGCTTGATGTGATGGTTGAAACAAAAACCAAAGATAATGTTTTTGTAAAACTAAAAATCTCTGTACAGTTTCAGGTTCGGCAGGATAATGTATATGATGCGTTCTACAAGCTAGAAAGTCCGCACGACCAGATAACTTCTTATGTATTTGATGTAGTACGTGCAGAAGTGCCTAAAATGAAGCTAGATGATGTTTTTGAGCGGAAAGATGATATAGCTATTGCTGTAAACCGGGAATTGAATGAAGCCATGGGTGATTACGGATATGATATTATTAGAACCCTGGTGACCGATATAGATCCTGATGTAAAGGTAAAAGCAGCAATGAACCGCATTAATGCCGCCGAAAGAGAAAAAGTAGCTGCAGAATATGATGGCGAGGCAGAACGAATACGAATTGTGGCCAAAGCAAGAGCTGAAGCTGAAAGTAAGCGATTACAAGGTCAGGGTATTGCAGATCAAAGAAGAGAAATAGCGAGGGGACTTGAAGAAAGTGTGGATGTTCTTAATAATGTTGGAATTAATTCTCAGGAAGCTTCAGCATTAATCGTAGTTACTCAGCATTATGATACTTTACAGGCAATTGGAGAGGAAACTAATAGTAATTTAATATTGCTTCCTAACTCACCGCAAGCGGGTAGTGAAATGCTTAATAATATGGTTGCTTCATTTTCAGCTTCTAACCAGATAGGTGAAGCGATGAAAGAACAAAATCGTAAAAAGGCAGACGATGAAAAGAAAAAACAGGATCGTGGAAAGGAATAAAACTTCTTCAATGTTAGCAGAATTTTCCTAATAAAAAAAGCCTCCGAGTGGAGGCTTTTCCAATATTTGTTTTAAAGAATTTAATCTTTTATATAATTTCTTTCGGTATTCTTTACTCCCATGATCTTGGATACTGCTTTTATAGCAAGTAATTTATGGATCAGAGAGCCTACGCTACTGCCTAAAAGGGATTTGGGAGATAGATGTTCCTTAGTTTGATCTAAACTAAGCTTGATTTCCTCTTTATCGATTTCAGTCTGTAACTTTAAAATCTTAAGATCCTTATCAATTTCTTCAAAAGATGAATATATTCTCATTACTATTCTTTTTCGTTAAAAACTGATTTAGAAAATTTCTTAAGAACAAGTTTTTCAATTGGTTCTTTTCCGAAGATAAAAATCAAAATAAAAACAATTATATAGAATCCTCCGACAATAAAATAACCCGAACTCGGGATACCAATAGCCTGGCTTATTACAATAGCTAAGGCAAAAGAAAGCATTATTCCAGCAACACTCAATAGAAAGCCCATAATTAGGAAACGTACAAGAGCAGTTGCTCCCTTCATCCCCTGCCTAAAGGCCCTAAGTTTATAAAATTCAGAATTACTTTGAATGTAAGTCTGAATATTATTATTTAAATCATGAATACTGTCAGATAGTTTTTCAAATGCCATATAAAGATTATACTACAGCTTTGTCTGGTGAATTTCCAGCAGACTTGCCTGATTTATCTTTTTGCAATTTAGCATTTTGTTTTCTTAATTCCTCAAGTTTCGTCTCCATTGCAGATAAAATATCATCTGCTTTATGGCTGGCTGAAGAAAGCGTTTCTTCAAGTCGTTGTTCAAAATCTACCCTGGCCTTTTTAGCTTTATCAGTTAAATTAGAACTGGTTTCATGATAACGTTTGTTTATGTTATCCTGAGCTTTTTGAGCGTCCTTTTTAAGCTTTTTACGTGTTTTATCACCGCTATCCGGAGCATATAGTAATCCTACACCAGCTCCTATTGCTGCACCTGTAATTAACGCTAAAAGGGTATTTCCTGTATTTGCCATAAGTTTTTGAATTTTAAGTTATTATTCCTCCAAAGATAACAGAAGCCAGCACCTTTGGCTGTTAATAACCGGTTAATATGTTAAAAAATCAATGCTAAAGTATTCTTAAAAAATTTAGAAAACTTACTAATTCTTGATCTTAGCCCAGGAATCGCGCAAGCTAACGGTTCTATTAAAAATAGGTCTTGCAGCCGTAGAATCTCTATCTACACAAAAATAACCTATACGCTGAAACTGGACTTTATCCTGTTCTTTGGCGTCTTTTAGGCCTGGTTCTAAATAGCCGGTAACTATTTTCAAAGATTCAGGATTTACGAAATCAAGGTAATCCCGGTCTTTTATACCATCAGGCATTTCTTCAGTAAAAAGCCTATCATAAAGCCTGATTTCAGCTTCAATAGCATGCTTTACAGATACCCAGTGCAATGTCCCTTTCACTTTTCTCAAAGATTCTTCAGTACCGCTTCCACTCTTACTTTTGAGATCGTACGTACAATGAATTTCAGTAATATTACCTTCTGTATCCTTCACCACATCTTCTCCTTTAATGATATAGGCATTTTTCAGTCGAACCTCTTTTCCCAGGGTTAATCTGAAAAACTTTCTGTTCGCACTTTCCTTAAAATCCTCTTTTTCAATATATAATTCTCGTGAAAATGGCACTTTTCTACTACCTGCAGTTTCGTCTTCAGGATTATTTTCAGCATCTAACCACTCCTCTTCTCCTTCAGGATAATTAGTGATCACAAGTTTTACAGGATCTAACACCCCCATCACACGTGGAGCTATTTTATTTAAATCTTCCCTGGCGCAGAATTCAAGATGAGAAACATCAATTAAATTTTCTCTCTTCCCAACTCCAATAGAATCAGCAAATTTTCTAATAGATTCCGCAGTATAACCTCTTCTTCTTAAACCGGAAATAGTAGGCATTCTAGGGTCATCCCATGAATCTACAAATCCCTTTTCTACCAGTTGAAGTAATTTTCTTTTACTAACAATGGTATGACTTAAATTACGACGAGCAAATTCTCGCTGTTTAGGCTCAAATTCGCCGGGTTTACTTACTTTTTTAATAAACCAGTTATAAAGTTCACGGTGGGGTAAGAATTCCAGGGTGCAGAATGAGTGTGACACATGTTCAATAAAATCACTTTCGCCATGAGCCCAGTCATACATTGGATAAATTTTCCAGTTATCACCCGTACGATGATGACTTTTATGAAGACATCTATACATAACAGGATCCCTCATAAGCATATTGCCTGCACCCATGCTTATTTTAGCCCTTAAAACATCCCCTTTTTCAGGTGTTTCGCCATTCTTCATCTTTTCAAAAAGATCAAGATTTTCTTCTACGGAACGATTTCTAAATGGACTTGCTTGTCCAGGCTGTGTTGGAGTTCCTTTTTGTTCCGCGATTTCTTCTGAAGTCTGGCTGTCTACATAAGCATCTCCATTTTTGATCATTTCTACCGCCCAGTCATAAAGCTGTTGAAAATAATCTGAAGCATAACATTCTTCTGCCCATTTAAATCCCAGCCACTCAATATCCTTCTTTATGGCATCAACATACTCCTGCTCTTCTTTTGCAGGATTTGTATCATCAAAACGAAGGTTTACCGGAGCATTATAGCGCTCCCCTAGCCTAAAATTCAGACAAATTGAAGAAGCGTGCCCAATATGAAGATATCCATTAGGTTCCGGTGGAAAACGGAATTTCAGATCCTCCTTTTTATAATTATTGCTTAGATCCTCTTCAATGATTTGCTCGATAAAATTGAGCGACTTTTTTTCTTCGTTCATAACTGTTTAAAATAAAAGGCAAATTTATCAAAATTTAAATCGATACAGACAGCTTAGGCCTATTAGTATCAGTAAAATTCAATAACTTCGGAATATTAACCTTAATATAAACATGGAGGACATTTATAAAATCATCTTATACTCCGCATTTTCAGGAATTACAGTGTTTATTGGTGGTCTTCTTTCCAAATTCTATGGAGGCGGATTTAAAACTGACAACAGTAAAGCGGAATTATTCCATTTTATTACCGCTTTTGGCGGAGGCATTCTGGTAGCAGCTATTGCTTTGGTCCTTGTTCCACGTGGAATGGAAAAACTTAATCTTCCAATATTAATGCTGGCATTCATTACCGGAGCATTCAGCGTCTTTTTTATTGATAGAAAACTTCAAAAATCGGGAAATACCTTATCACAACTTTTGGCTATGCTTTTAGATTTTATTCCTGAAGCTATTGCCCTGGGCGCCATCTTTGCAACCGATCCTAAAACTGGAATTCTATTGGCTATTTTTATCGGTCTCCAAAACCTTCCGGAATCCTTTAATTCTTTTCAGGATCTAAAGAGCAATGGTTTAAGTGATAAAAAAAGTCTGATTATATTATTCTTTTTAAGCTTTTCCGGGATTTTAGGGGCGATCATCGGATACTTATTTCTGAAAGATCTACCACAGGTAACGGCATTTTTAATGGTATTCGCCAGTGGCGGAATTCTATATCTTATCTTTCAGGATATCGCTCCAAATGTGAAGCTTAAAAAATCCTGGTTACCGGCCTTAGGGGCGAATTTGGGATTTCTAATAGGAATGATTGGAGAAAAACTTATTCAATAACCAAAAACAATTCTTGAGCGTTTATCTTTGTAAAAAATAATTTGTGGGAGTAATAAAACTTAAAAATATCAAGGTATTTTCTTATCACGGATGTCTTGATGAAGAGGGTAAAATTGGCAGTGAATACCGCGTAGATCTTAAAGTTCATGGTGATCTGTCTAATTCAGCTAAAACAGATAAATTAAGCGATACCGTAGATTATGTTCATTTAAATAAGATCGTCAAAGAAGAAATGGCGATAAGATCTAAATTGCTCGAAACCGTTGCTGAAAGAATTTTGAATCGTGTTATGAACGAACTCATTATGGTTCAGAAAGCTAAGGTGGATGTTTCTAAAATTAATCCACCAATTGGTGGAAATGTTGCCATGGTCACGGTAAGCCGAAAGAAATCAAGGTAGATTTTAGTTTTGAAACTTAAAATTTTTATTACATTTGCCAACCCTTTACAGGGCATCGTGGCCGAGTGGCTAGGCAGAGGTCTGCAAAACCTTGTACAGCGGTTCGAATCCGCTCGATGCCTCAACAAAGCTTCCTTTAACCGGGAAGCTTTTTTTATTCATTATTTTCAGAATTTCCTAAATTTTCCAGTTTTCCAATTAAAGAATCACTGGGAGTGATCTCCTCTATCTGATCTTTAATTTCATTCACCTGATTTGGAAAAAATCCTTGAAATATAAGCACAGCACCAAATAATACAAGTACCATACTTATTCCTCTTTTCATTATATAAATTCTATGTGGTGTGAGTTTTCTATTAAGCTTTTTAGCAAGAAGAATTTTTATAACATCTACAATAAGATAGGTAACCAGCACACTTAGTAGAAAAACTGAGATCCTATCTGTCTGCATTTCCATTTTAGGACCAAATACGATGATTACTCCTAACCAGAAGCCCAGAACACCTATATTGATAAAATTGAGCAGGAAACCCTTTGCAAAGAGTCCAAAATAATCGCTTTTGCCCAATTTTCGAATTTCAGGTGTTTCGTCTTCGGTATGAATAGTTTTTTTAGTTTGTAAAAAACTCATCACTCCATAAGTTGCTAGGATCATCCCCCCAAAAATGAATAATGCGGGATCATCCTTTAGACGTTCCAGAAGTTTAGTGGTACTAAAATAAGCGATGGCGATAAAAATAACATCGGCCAGTATAACCCCCAGATCTAAAGCGAAAGCCGCCCTAAAACCTTTTATAGCGGCGGTTTCCAGTAATACAAAAAATACCGGACCAAACAAAAAAGCTAGAAATAACCCTAATGGTAAAGCTGCTAAAACGTCCTGTAACATGCAGTTAAGTTGTTTTGCAAATGTAAACTTTTTGTTCTTCTATGATTATTATGAGTGTTAAAGCCTAAAAGCTAAATTACTAAAGTTGTCCTATTTAATTAATTAATTTGTTTCAACTTCTTCCCTATTTCCCAGCAACGTAAAGTCTAAATGTCTTTTAATAAGATCTGCATTTTTAACTTTTACATAGACTTCATCACCCAAAGTATAGGTTTGTCCGGTTCGTTTTCCAACTACAGAAAATTCATCAGCATTAAACTCATAGTGATCATCGTTCATATCCCTTAGCCTGATCATTCCTTCACATTTGTTCTCTACAATTTCAACAAATATCCCCCATTCGGTCACTCCTGAAATAACCCCAAGAAATTCCTCGTTCTCATGATCCTGCATGAATTTAACCTGCATATATTTAATAGAATCCCTTTCAGCATTGGTAGCAAGATTTTCCATTTCGCTACTATGATGACATTTAGTTTCATATTCCTCTTCACTTGCAGACTTTGCTCCATCAAGATAATGCTGAAGTAGTCTATGAACCATTACATCGGGATATCTACGAATAGGCGAAGTGAAATGCGTATAATAGTCAAAAGCTAAACCATAATGACCAATACTTTCAGTTCCATAATAGGCTTTACTCATGGTTCTAATAGCGAGCGTATCTACCATATTTTGCTCTTTTCGCCCCTGAACATCTTCTAATAATTTGTTCAATGAAGAGGTAGTAGAACTCCTATCTTTAAGATTAAGTTTATGACCAAATCTTCCTACAATTGTTTGTAAAGAAGCTAATTTCTGATCGTCTGGTTCATCGTGATTTCTATAAACAAAAGTCTTCTTAGGACTCTGCTTACCTATATACTCCGCTACTTTTCTGTTGGCAAGTAGCATAAATTCTTCAATAAGTTTGTTTGCGTCTTTCGCAGTTTTAAAGAATACCCCAACCGGATTATTATCCTCATTTAAATTGAATTTCACTTCAACTTTATCAAAGGAAATCGCCCCATCCTTCATTCTTCTGGTACGCATTTTCTTAGCAAGTGTGTTCAAGGTCACTACGGCTTCTATCAAAGCACCTCTAACAGAATACGCATGATTTCTAATAGAAACATCATCAGGAATTGTTCCTGTACCGGTTTCTAGAATATGCTGAGCTTCTTCATAAGCAAAGCGTTCATCTGAATAAGTTACTGTTCTACCAAACCACTGATTTTTAACCGTCGCATTATCATCAATTTCAAAAACTGCTGAAAAAGTAAATTTTTCTTCCTTCGGTCTTAATGAACAGGCATTGTTAGAAAGTATTTCTGGTAACATTGGTACCACCCTGTCTACTAAATAAACAGAGGTAGCACGTTCATAAGCTTCTTCGTCCAGAATGGTGCCCGGTTGCAAATAGTGGGATACATCTGCAATATGAATTCCTATCTCATAATTGCCATTTTTAAGTTTCTCAAAACTTAAAGCATCATCAAAATCTTTGGCATCTTTCGGATCAATGGTAAAAGTTAGAACATCCCGCATGTCCCTTCTTTTACTTATTTCTTCTTTATTTATTGAAGTATCTATCTTATTGGCAAATTCTTCAACTTCTTCCGGAAAATCATGGGGTAAACCATATTGAGCAAGAATAGAGTGAATTTCGGTATGATGTTCCCCGGGGGTACCAAGTACTCTGGTTATTTTACCTAACGGAGAATCTGCTTTTTTTGGCCATTCTTCAAATTCTACTACCACTTTATCTCCATTCTCAGCTCCATTAAGCTTATTGCCGGGGATAAAAAAGTCGGTATGCATAGATTTATCATCAATCACCACAAACCCGAAATCTTTTTTCTGCTGAAGTGTTCCAACAAATTCTGTACGTTTTCGCTTTATAATTTTGGTTATTTCACCTTCAGAGCGCTTTCTTCTACGGCGATTAAAAACGTAAATTTCTACAGTATCCCCATCAAAGGCAGTATTCAGGTCCTTATTTGCAATAAAAATATCATCTGCAAATTCCTCAACCATTACATAACCATATCCCTTTGTGGTAAGATCCAGTACGCCGGTATAATAATTCTTGTTACTTTCTATTTTAAATTTTCCTCGCTCAACTTCTTCAATCTCTTGTTTTGCAGCTAGCTGAGCTAGTTTTTTTATAATCTGATTTCTACTACTGGCGTCATTAACTCCTAAAATGGAAGCTATTTGTTTATAATTATATGTTTTTCCTGAATTGTTACGAAGTATATCGATGATACTTCTGGAAAGATTGCCTTGTATTTTAGTTTTCGTTTTCTTCTTATTCTTCATTATCACTTAGTATACGATAAAATTACGCTATAAATATCACACATAAACTTTTTCATTTTAAAGTTTTGTTAAGTGTAATATTTCAAATACGCTGATTTTCAAATTGTTCTAAAAAATTATTTTTTTAATGATTTTAACATTTTTCGAATTTAATTCTTAAAAATTTCTTAATTTAGATTTAACTTTCCCTACAAGAAAACTCCGTAATTTTATCTCATAGAATTATGAAAATTAGTAAGTCCACGAAATACTCGGCGCTTTTCTTCCTGATATTTTTATTAGGACTTATCTTCTTTATAGCTAGTATCCATAAAACCCTCAATAAAAAAACCAATCTTTTCCTAGTAGTTGATTCTAATTATCAAACAAGTATGGTCTATACTATTGAGGAATAAAACTTATCTTTAGTTAGGTTAATTCTTTCATATGAAAAATTATATATGCCTGGCTACCTTTACCTACCATCATGAATATTTGATTCTTAAGTTAGAACTGGATAACGCTGGAATACACCACTATTTCCAGAACTAGACCCTGGTAGGCCTACTCACATTTTCTTCATTTGCATTTGGCGGAATTCGTCTTATGGTTCATCCTTCAGATATTTCAAAGGCAAAACAAATAATAGATTCTCTAAATGACAAATCTTCTAATCTCAGAATCGTTTAATCAGCTTTAGTTATAAACATTATATATTATATTATTTATTTCTTCTTTTTATAAAAATTTAAATGCGGTATATGATGGCGTGTTAATTTGTAGCACAATTTTTACTAATAATGTATTGAATTTCACTTGTAAGTTTTTGATAACAGTTTATCAACATAGCTGTGAATTCTTAAGTAATTGATATTCTAGGCTTTTTAAGATTTACTTAACAAATATCGATTAGATAGATTTAAGAATTTTTATTGATAAGTTCATTATTAACAATTGTCAACAACATGTTTTTAAGTGCTCATAACTATCTAAAAAATTCATGAGTTATAATTTGATTTATTCAACCTGTTGCTTGTATTGTTATTATATTCTTAAGAAACAAATTTATTTTTAAGTATTTGACGGTATGTTTTCCACAATTACTTGTCAAATTTAAAATGCTGAATATTAAGATATTCAGTAAAGTAATTAACAATGAAAAATAGACAGGTTAACTGAGTGTTTTTTAACTTTGTCCCAAACAACATAACTATGAAAATATCAATTGGAAATGATCATGCGGGTACAGATTATAAGCAAATGATCCAGGAAAAGCTTGAATCTATGGGGCATACGGTAACTAATTATGGAACTAATGCTGAAGACAGTGTAGATTACCCAGATTTTGTTCACCCCGTAGCGCAAGATGTAGAGAATAAAAAGGCCGATCTTGGAATCATTATCTGCGGAAGTGGAAATGGCGCTAATATGACGGCTAATAAGCATCAGGGTGTTAGATCGGCACTATGCTGGAATACAGAGATCGCAAAACTCTCCCGTGAGCATAACGATGCTAATATTTTAAGTATTCCTGCCAGGTTCGTTTCTAAAGACTTAGCTACCCAAATGATGGAAACCTTTGTAAATACTGAATTTGAAGGCGGACGTCATCAAAGAAGAGTAGATAAAATTCCCGCAAAAAAAGCTTGTTAATAACCTATGGATTTAAATATTGAAGTAAAAAAGTTCAGTGAATTAAGCCTCACTGAACTTTATGATATTTTACAGTTAAGATCTGAAGTTTTTGTGGTGGAGCAGGATTGTGTTTATCAGGATATAGATGGTAAAGACAACGAAGCATTACATATTATCGGATTCAAAGAAGATGAAATCGTTGCTTATACCCGTTGTTTTAAGCCAGGGTATTACTTTGAGGAAGCTGCTATTGGCCGTGTGGTGGTAAAAGATTTAGAAAGGAAGTTTGGCTATGGTCATGAGATAATGAAAGCTTCAGATAAAGCAATTAAAGAGCATTATAAGACTTCAAATATCAAATTATCTGCTCAGCAATATCTTATCAAATTTTATGAATCTCATGGATATCAAACAACCGGCGAAGGTTACTTGGAAGATGGTATTCCGCATATCGGGATGATCAAGGATTAGTTCTTTGTTTTAATAGACCTGTTGAAAGGAATACCTAGTTGATATCTTATATTATCTGAATTTTCATCTGCTAGGATATCAATTCCGTAGCGTATATTTTCAGTTTTTTCATATACGAAAGTGCCAAAAATCCTATCCCAGATACTAAGCATATTTCCGAAGTTACGATCTGTCCATGGCAATTGAAAATGATGATGAAATTTATGCATGTCTGGCGTTACAAATACGTAGCTCAAAACCCTGTCCATATTTTTGGGAAGTTTAATATTAGCATGCGTAAAATATGTAAAGAAGACGCTTAAAATTCGATAAAATAAATAGAAGGCAACGGGCATTCCCATAATAATAACAGCTATAAGAGCAAAGCTTTCACGAATCACAAAATCGAAAGGATGATGTCTGGTACCGGTAGTTGCATCTACATGGGTATCTGTATGATGTATAAGATGCAGTCTCCACATCCATTTTATTTTATGTAGCAGGAAATGAACGAAATATTGCGCAATGAGATCCAACACCATTAGAGCCAGAATAAGTTCTACCCAAATTGGCAGATCTATTATTTGCAATAGACCGAATTGAGAATTATTAAGCCATAAAAATAATCCTCCCGTTAGTAATCCAAATACCAGGTTTATAAACATGACAAAACCCAGCAGAATAAAGTTTGTTTTTGCATGTTTCCACTTATTATATCGAAATTTAACTAAAGCATAGTAACCTTCAAGGATCCAGAATAGACCCAGTACAAGGCTAAGCCAGGCCAGCTTTTGCCAGGTAGCCATGTTTTCAAAGAATAGAAGAAAATTTTCCAAAACTTAGTTTCTAATTCAAAATTTTAGAGTACTCAGATGGATTATTCAGTAGGGATTTGGCTTTGGTTATTTCAGGATTACTTTCAGTATAATATTCATATAAACCTTCTTTATAAAAATACCTTTTAATAATTTCATCGGTCAATAAACTTACTATTTCAGGCTTTTTATTATCCAGTTCCTGTTTTTTAAATGCTGAAATCTGTGCTTTTATTTTTTCAACTTCTGAAGAAATTTGAGATTTTAAAGCTTCATCTTCCGCTTTCTCCATCATCTCATTCAACTCAATTTCAGTAGCCGTTTGATATTTAAAATCTGAAGATTCCAGATAGTTTTTAAATTCCTTAAAATCTGAATCTGTAAAACTAAAATCTGCTGGACTCTTTAGTTCATGTGAATAATAATAGTTGGTTGCATAATCAAAAATAGCGTCCTGAAGTAATAATGACTGGGTTATGTCACTAAATTCAGAAGTTTTAAGTTGTACATCCGGAAGTATTCCCCCACCATCATACACTTTTCTACCATTACGTGTGGTGAATTCGTTATAATCTTCCACTTTGGTTCTTACGGCCTTTCCATCCTCATTTCGGCGCCTGTAATCCAATGCCTGAATACATCTTCCGCTAGGGGTATAATATCTTGAAATAGTGATTTTAATCTGGGTGCCGTAAGCGAGTTCTTTAGGCCTTTGAACCAGACCTTTTCCGAAACTTCTGGCGCCAACTATCACCCCACGATCCAAATCCTGAATCGCGCCGGCTACAATTTCGCTGGCGGAAGCACTTCTACCATTAACTAAGACTATTAATGGAATTTTGGTATCTATTGGCTCTTTTTGAGTAAAATATTCCCTATTATATTTCTCGATCACAGATTTCGTAGTAACTATCAACTCATCTTTTGGAACAAAAATATTACTAACGTTGATCGCTTCATTTAATAAGCCACCCAAATTTCCTCTTAGATCCAGTATAACTTTATCTGCTCCATCGTTTTTGAGTTCTTTAAGCGCTTGTTTAACCTGCGTAGATGCTTTTGCATTAAATTTAGACAGTACGATATAAGCCGAATTATCATCGAGTAATTTGTAAAATGGCACCGCATCAAGTTCTACAGCACCGCGTTTTAAACTGGTAGTTTTGATTTCCCCCTGTCTGCGGTAGGTAATATTTATATCACTATCTGGAGTTCCATTAAGCAATTCTCCGGCATCTTCTTTAAATTCGGTTACATTGATATTTCCAATCTTAATAATCTCATCTCCGGCTTTTAAACCGGCTTTATCTGCGGGATAATCTTTATAAGTTTCCATGATGGTAATGGCTTCACGTCCTGTTTTCACCAAAGCACCAATGCCGGTATATTCTCCAGCACTATTGATTCTGGCTGCTTCCACGTCCTGTTCGTTCCAATAATTGGTATAAGGATCAAGATCTGTAAGCATAGATTTAATGGCCGTATCCATTAATGCAGCCGGATTGGTTTCATCTACATAATTCATGTTGATTTCCTTGAACAGTGTAGTGAAGATCTCTATCTGTTTGGCGATCTCAAAAAAATCTGATTTGAAACTTACCGTCCCAATAAAAATACCGATGAGAACTATCGGAAGTATAATAATTCTATTGATTCGTTTTTTCATCTGTATGTATTTTTTCTCTGAAACGCTCCAGAATTTTTATCATGCTTTGTTCAAGTTTTTCATAAGTCATTTCTTCACGGGAAATATGAATGAACATGAATGCGTAAGAAGATACTAAGTCTTTGGTAACAAGATACTTATTTTTTCTATAAACTTCCCGCATTAGTCGCTTAATTCTATTACGCTTTACGGCAGTTTTCACCAATTTCTTTGGAACTGAAACACCTGTCCTTAATTCGGGATTTTCAGAATTATTTATAGGTATATATACTAATTTAAGCGGATAGGATTTAATATTCTTTCCTTCTACAAAAAGCTGATCAATGAGTTTTTTGCTTTTAAGTTTTTGTGATTTTCCAAAACTTTCATCCATGTTTCAAAAGTAAGCATCCTGTAAATAAAAGAAGCTGTCTAAAAAGTCCTTATTTCGTCAAGCTGAACTTGTTTCAGCTTCTAATTGATTTTTAATTTTCAATTAGTAAAGATCCTGAAATAAATTCAGGACGACGTTTTGACTTCTTAGACAGCTTCCTTGAAAATTACAATCCTAGGAACTAAAATTAGTTTTCTGAAGCGGTATTTTTAGTTTCACCCCAGGTATTGTTATCTCTGTTAATATCTGCCATTAATTTTGAAGAATCAATTTCTATGGAAGTGATCTTGTCTTCTGAAGCAGGAATTTCAAGCTCGTAGGTAGGGAATCCCCATGCCCAGTCTTCTTTAACTGTTCGTTTAGTTCCTTCTTCAGCAGGTTTTTCCCATCTCATCATTTGTAACGGGATATAAAAAGTCTCTTTATTACCATCTGCATAGGTCACATCAACTTCTACAGGCATTGGCATCATACCATTTCTCTGTAAATTTACTTTCGTCATTTCTCCCTCGCTTTCAACAGAGCCTATAGCATAATCAATAGTATTCGTGGTTTGCGTCCAATCCTGAAGATACCAGTCAAGTTCTGCACCAGATACTTTTTCAGCAATTCTTATAAAATCGTTTGGAGTTGGATGCTTGAATTTCCACTCGTCATAATAACGATTAAGTGTTTTGTCTAAATTTTCTTTCCCAATAACATACCCAAGCTGCGCAAGAAAAACCGCCCCTTTTGAGTAAGCTGAAGCTCCATAAAGGCCATTCATCGCGTAACGATCTGCATGTGTGGTTTGTGGCTGTTCTTTACCAGAATTGGCAAGATAACCATAACCTCTGTACGATCCGGTATGAGGATTTTCGGCATTGGTTCCCATCACTACATTTTCAGCTTCAGAAGAGATATACGAAGTAAAACCTTCATCCATCCATTCATTAATACTTTCGTTAGTAGCCATTAGATGTTGAAACCAGGCATGAGCCATCTCGTGAGCAGTAACGCCAACAAGACTTCCAAAAGAACGTTCACCGGTAATTAAAGTAAGCATAGCGTACTCCATACCACCATCACCACCTTGTACTACAGAATATTGATCCCAGGGATAAGGCCCGATATTTTCATTGAAATAGGTAAGTAATTCAGCAGTTTTTGGCTGAAGATTTTTCCAGTTTTCTTTTATTTCTTCATTGTCTTTATAAAGGAAATGTAAAACAGTTCCATCTTCGGCAACCAAAGTATCATGAATATATTCCGGATCTGCGGCCCAGGTAAAATCATGAACTTTAGGAGCTTTAAAATGCCAGGTATGCTTGTCTCCTTTGGTCTTTTTTACTTTAGTTCCTTCTTTTTCATATCCATGACCAATTTCCTGTGGATTCTGAAGATATCCTGTACTTCCGATGGTATAATCTTTATCAATGCTAATTTTCACATCAAAATCTCCCCATACACCTTGAAATTCACGGGCGATGTAAGAATCTGCATGCCAGCCCTGAAAATCATATTCGGCTAATTTAGGATACCACTGGCTCATGGATAATGCTACACCTTCTGCACTATTTCTACCAGATCTTCTAATTTGCTCCGGCACCTGACCTTCAAATTCCATATTGAAAGTTGTTTTATCTCCCGGTAATATAGGCTTAGCAAGTTCTACTTCCAGTACCGTTCCCACCTCTTCGTATTGAAGTTCAGATCCGTTTTGGGTTAAAGAGTTTACTCTTAAATAACCAATTTGTTCAGGAGAAAGTCCGGTGATCCTGCTAACTATTTCAGGATTTTCCTTAGTTCCCTTGTTCATAGTCATTCTACCATCTGGATCTGGTACGCTTTCCAACCTGGCATTCATTTCACTATCTGGTTGGAAGGCATTAAAATATAGATGATAAAACACTCTATTCAAGGTATCGGGGGAATTATTGGTATATACTAATTCCTGAGTTCCGGTATATTTAAAATTTTCAACATTCATATCTACCTCCATTGTGTAATCAACATGCTGTTGCCAATAAGAAGCAGTATTCTGGGCTTGTAAGAACCCGGTTGTAATCATTAAAAAGTTTAAAAGTATTTTCTTCATTTTAATTGTTTTTCGAGATTTGATCGGCTAAAATTAGTGCATTATAAAGGTTTGCCATCTTTCCAGAAGTAGACAAACTCTCAAATTTCTTCGTATTGTTGGTATCTCCTCCTACGATTACGCTTGCTTTCGTGGTAAGACCGCTGTCCATGATCACTTGCTTTACCTGAGGAGCAGTAAGCTGCGGATAATAACCTCTTATAATGGCTGCAATTCCTGCGACTGCCGGTGAAGCCATAGAAGTTCCCTGTAAATACTCATACGTATTGTTTGGAGTGGTAGACCATATTTTGGTTCCCGGTGCAAATACGTCAACATTAGATTTTCCGTAGTTGGAGAAATCGGAAACCAGCCCTGAACCGTATTCATAATTTAATGCACCAACACTTAGAAAATTATCAGCAATTTCAGTACTGTTTTCAGGATCCTGGTCATTTGGATATACTCTTTTCTTATCCAGATCAATCCCTTCATTTCCGGCCGCATTTACTATAAGCACATCATTTTCAGCAGCATATTTAATGGCATCAATTACCCATTCAGGATTTGGGGAGAAATATTTACCAAAACTGGTATTTATCACTTTAGCTCCATTATCTACCGCATATCTAATCCCTAAAGCGATATCCTTATCATACTCATCACCATCTGGCACTGCTCTTACCACAAGGATTTTTGCGTTATTAGAAACACCTTTTAAACCAATATTATTTGAGCGATCTGCTGCAATAATACCGGCAACGTGAGTACCGTGCTTTACATCTTCCTTCTTTGGATCCGGACCGGAAACTTCATTGTTACCGTAATCTGTATCTGTGATATCATAAGGATCATCCCCTACTTTCGCCCGTCCATCTAATTTCATATTGAAATGTGTGGCAAGACGATTTTTATAGTAATCTATAGCCTCTTCCAGTTCTGTAAGTGCTTCCGGAATATTTTCATTTACATTATACTGAATTTGGGAAAGGATAGATTTATACTGAGTCATCTGTTGAGATTGTGGTCTAAAATCTGAAAGTTGCTCTTTTGTATAATCCTCGGTTCCTAATTCTGCTGAAACCGCCTCGTGTGCAGCCGATATCTGCCCTTGAATTTGAACATATTGTTCACGTGTATCTATAGCTTCAGCATATTCTTTGTCATATTCTGCCTTAGCAGCCTTGTACAGATTAAATTCTTCACGATCTGCGGTGCTAATACTACTTTCAGCTTTACCATCATATTTAGGCTGCAAACGCTTGTATATGCGGGTATACTCCATATTCTCTTCCACAGCATCCCCTAAAAAGTTCCATCCGTGGATATCGTCAATATACCCATTGTTATCATCATCTTTACCATTCCCTGGAATTTCGTCTTCATTATGCCAGATCACGGATTTTAGATCTTCATGCTCAATATCTACACCGCTATCTACCACTCCAACAATTACCGGAGAGGGTTTATTATTTCTAATGATTTCGGCATAAGCCTTATTAACACTCATTCCAGGAATGGTATCATTAACAAGATCGGCGTTTGTCCAATCCTTAAGTTGAGCATCAGAAAGATCCCGCACCTTTAAAGGAATAGAATCTATATTACTAACCGGTGTTGAAACTATTCTAGGAGCAGTACTGCTACAACCGGTAATAATTCCGGCTGCAATTAGGGATAGAAAGGGTTTAAAAAAAGGAATTTTCATGTTCTATTTTAGTTAAATAATTCGTTGAAAGTATGTGTTCTATCTAGTCTCACACCTTTTTCCGTATTCTTTAAGGTTATAATTTCATTGTGAGCATCGTGCTCCATAAATAAATAATAATTTTCGTCTGCTGCGGTTTCCAGAAATTTCTTTTTTTCCGGTAAGGTTAGCAAAGGTCTTGTATCAAACCCCATCACATAAGGCAAAGGGATATGACCTGCTGTAGGCAGGAGATCTGCCATAAAAACAAGTTTTTTTCCTTTATAATCTATATGCGGGATCATTTGCTTGTCTGTGTGTCCATCTACAAATAATACGCCAAAACCAAGATTTTCAATGTTGCTAAAGCTTTTATCTTCCTCTTTTTCAATGAAATGTAATTTTCCGCTTTGTTCCATAGGAATAATATTTTCCTTCAGAAAAGAAGCCTTTTCCCGGTCATTAGGTTGGGTTGCCCAAAGCCAGTGGTCTTTATTGCTCCAAAAACGTGCGTTTTTGAAAGCAGGTTCGTAACCTGTTCGATCTTTATTCCACTGAATACTTCCACCACAATGATCAAAATGAAGGTGGGTCATGAAAATATCGGTAATATCATCCCGGTGAAAGCCATATTTTTTCAAAGATTTATCTATGCTATGATCGCCCCACTGGTAATAATAAGTGAAGAATTTTTCACTCTGCTTATCTCCCATCCCGGTATCTATGAGCATGAGCCTGTCTCCATCCTCAATAAGTAAACAGCGTGCTGCAATGTCTATCATATTATTAGAATCTGCCGGATTTGTTCTTGTCCAGAGACTTTTTGGAACCACACCAAACATAGCTCCACCATCAAGTTTGAAATTTCCCGCTTCAATAGGATATAGTTTCATTGCATTTTTTTTTAAATTACTCGCAAAATAGAAAATCTTATAGCTTTTTCGAATTATTTTCACTTCATTTAACAACATCTTTTTATTGAAAGCCTTGGGATAATAAGCTTTCAGAGTTAAACATTTTTAATATTTTTAGCTCCTAGAAGTAAACGACGAACTTATGATTGAATTAGCAGGAATAGTTATTTTGGGTATTTTGGCTCAGTGGTTGGCATGGAGATTTAAAATTCCTGCAATTCTACCGCTTATACTTATAGGGCTTGCGGTTGGGCCACTTTCTACATTTTTCACTGTAGATGGATCTAAATTAATAGAACCTATTTGGGATGGAGACAGGGGATTGTTTCCAGGGCAGAGCCTGTTTTATTTTGTATCCCTTGCTATTGGAATCATTCTTTTTGAAGGCGGACTTACCCTTAGAAAAGGTGAAATTTTAAACGTAGGCCCCGTAATATTAAAGCTAATAACCATCGCAGTTATAGTTACATTTTTTGGTGCAGGGGTGGCCGCTTATCTTATTTTCGATCTAAGCTGGCAAATTAGTTTTCTGTTCGCAGCATTGATCATTGTTACAGGACCTACTGTGATAACGCCAATTCTTAGAAATATACCTTTGAAAAAAGATATTTCTGCAATTCTTAAATGGGAGGGAATTCTAATTGATCCCATTGGAGCACTGGTTGCGGTATTGATGTTTGAATTTATAAGTGCGGGAACAGGAACTGAATTTACCGAAACCGCTTTAATGGAATTTGGGAAAATTGTGCTTTTTGGATTCACTTTTGGATTCACCTTTGCCCATGCCCTGGCTTTTGCAATAAAAAAGAATGTGATTCCGCATTATCTATTGAATGTACTTACACTGGCAACGGTTCTGGGAGTTTTTGTGCTGGCAGATCTTTTTGCCCATGAAAGCGGACTATTGGCTGTGGTAGTAATGGGTATGGTGATGGGTAACATCAATCTGCCAAACCTAAAAGAGCTTCTTTATTTTAAAGAATCTTTGAGTGTACTCTTGATTTCCATTCTTTTCATTCTGCTGGCAGCGAATATCAACGTGGAAGATCTATTGTTGGTTTATGATATAAAAGCTTTGATCCTCTTCGCAACCGTAGTACTTGTGGTAAGACCTTTAGGGGTATTCGTAAGTAGCATAGGTTCCTCATTAAAAACCAATGAAAAATTATTTATTAGCTGGGTAGGTCCTCGTGGTATTGTTGCTGCAGGTATCGCTTCCCTATTCGGATTGGAACTGGCAAATCAGGGAGTTCCGGGAGCTGAATATATTACTCCGCTTGTATTTATGATAGTACTGGGAACGGTACTACTAAATGCGACTACAGCAAGACTTTTTGCACAATTGGTTGGAGTTTTCCTGAAGAATTCTCAGGGAATTTTAATTATTGGTGCTTCCACAATTTCCAGGTTGATCGGTGCTTATTTAAAGAAAAATAAAAGACACGTTGTTTTGGTTGATAGCAACGGATCTAATATTCGTAAGGCCAGAGAACTTGGTTTGGACGCGATCCAGGAAAATGTATATTCAGATGATCTTATCAATAATATTGAATTAAGTGATGTAGGATATCTTATGGCACTTACCGGAAATACGGAGGTTAATACAAATGCTATAGAAAAATTCAGAAAGCATTTTGGCGAAAATGGTTCTTTTAGGGTGGTATCTTCAGACGAGATGTATGATCCTGAAAATAATCCAAAGGAAGGTTTATTTTCTCAAACAGATGACTATATAAAACTAACGAATCTTGCCAGGAAATATCCTTCTATCCATGAGATGGAACTTAACTCAAAAGAGCATTACGAAGGTTTGATAGAAATTAGTAAGACCGATCCCGATATCATCCCGCTTTTTGTGAAAAATAACGAAGGGGAATTGAGTATTATTCCATCAAATAGTATGGATGTTGAAATTGAAGAAGGCTTTTTAATTGTATATCTAGGGAAGCAAATGGAACCCGGAGATAGCGATGAGAAGGAAAATATCGAAGAAAATATAGAGAAGGATTAATTTATTCCTTTGAGTTATACATATAAGAACTGTTGATATAGGATCTTTACACAGGACTTTTGAACGAAAATACTGTAATAACAACACATACTTCTTGGAAGTATTACCCCCATGACTATCCTACAAGATTTAAAAAACCTTGTAGGTCTGAAAATTCAGAATATACCTACAAGGTCTGACAGACCTTACAGGAAGTCGGTACCAAATTGAGAAAGAAGAAGTTAAGTACATAACTCAAATTATTCTTTTTCCATCTCCAGAATTAATTCATCTGTAATTTCAAGATTATGGTAGACATTTTGAACGTCATCATCATCTTCGAACTTTTCAACCAGGTCTAAGATCTTTTGTGCATCTTCTACAGGAAGTTCTACCGTATTTAATGGAATGCGCTGTACTTCTGAATTTTTTGATTCTATTTCAAGATCTTCGAGTTTAGAAGACATTAGTCCGAAATCGGTAAAAGCTGTGTATATGGTGAGATAATCATCTTCCTTTTCAAACTTACTAGCACCACCTTCGATCAATTCTAATTCAAGCTCTTCAAGATCCATTTCAATATTTTCTTTTTCCAGAACGAACACTCCCTTTTTATCAAAAAGGAATTCCAGAGATCCGTTAGTTCCTAGACTCCCGTTATTCTTAGAAAATATAGAGCGTATGGAGGCTACGGTTCTATTGGTGTTATCGGTAGTGCATTCTACAAAAATGGCAATTCCGTTAGGCCCGTAACCTTCAAAAGTTACCGTTTCATAATTATCAGCATCGGCACCACTCGCCTTTTTAATAGCACGTTCAATAGTATCTTTGGGCATGTTCACACCCTTGGCATTTTGAATAGCATTTCTTAGCGATGGATTGGTTTCTGAATCATCGCTTCCACCCTCTTTTACAGCAACGGTAATTTCCTTGATCGCTCTGGTAAATTGCTTAGCCCTTTTCTTATCCTGTGCTCCTTTTCTGTGCTTTATATTCGCCCATTTGCTATGTCCGGCCATAAGTTAGTATTTAGTCTTTAGTTCGTAGTCAGTAGATTTTCTACCAGTTTTAAATTAAAAATTTGAGATAATTACAAAGTTATAAAAATGCAATCATGAAGAAAATTGCTTATACGACTATTGAAAATGAATAGTTTAGACTAGTTTTATTTAAGATTGTAAAAGATGGAAAAGTTCAATTTTGAAGAATTAAAGGTGTATCAAAAGTCTTTAATGTTAATTGATGAGGTATATAAACAAACCAGACATTTTCCAAAAGAGGAAATTTATGGACTAACTTCTCAATTTCGAAGAGCAGCCTCTTCTATTGCTTTGAATATATCAGAGGGAGCAGGTAGTACAAATCCTGAATTTCGGAGATATTTACAAATTGCATTGAATTCTGTAAAAGAATGCGTTGTGTGCGTTGAAATAGCCAAACGGCAATCATTTATTAAGAAAGATGACTATGATAAATTCAGAAATAACTTAGCTGAATTATCGAAAATGATAACTTCTCTTATGAAATACCTAAATAAATAAAATTTTCTAAAGACTTTATACTACAGTCTAACGACCAATTAGTCATTTAACTTAAGAACCGCCATAAAGGCTTCTTGCGGAATTTCTACATTCCCCACCTGGCGCATACGTTTTTTACCTTTTTTCTGCTTTTCCAGAAGCTTTCTCTTACGAGAGATATCACCACCATAACATTTTGCGGTAACGTCTTTTCTAAGCGCTTTTACAGTCTCTCTGGCAATTATTTTCGCTCCAATAGCCGCTTGAATAGGAATATCAAACTGCTGTCTCGGGATCAATTCTTTCAGTTTTTCACACATTTTCTTACCAATATCGTAAGCATTATCTACGTGTAATAAGGCTGAAAGCGCATCAACAATATTGGCATTTAGAAGAACATCAACTTTCACCAGTTTAGACTCGCGAAGACCAATTGGTGTATAATCAAAGGATGCATATCCGCGGGAAACAGTCTTTAATCTGTCATAGAAATCGAAAACAATTTCAGCTAAAGGCATGTCAAAAGTTAGTTCAACTCTTTCTGTCGTTAGATAAGTTTGGTTTGTGATCTCTCCCCTTTTCTCAATACAAAGCCCCATAACATTCCCAACATAATCTGCTTTTGTAATGATGGTTGCTTTGATAAAAGGTTCTTCTACTCTATTTAAACTTGAAGGTTCCGGAAGATCTGATGGATTATTTACCAAAATCACATCATCCGGATTTTTGTTGGTATACGCGTGATAGGATACGTTAGGAACCGTAGTGATCACGGTCATATCAAATTCACGTTCCAGTCTTTCCTGAATAATTTCCAGGTGAAGCATTCCAAGGAATCCACATCTAAAACCAAATCCAAGTGCGGCAGAACTTTCAGGAAGAAACACCAGCGAAGCATCATTCAGCTGAAGTTTTTCCATCGAAGATCTTAAGTCTTCATAATCTTCAGTATCTACAGGGTAAATTCCGGCGAAAACCATTGGCTTTACGTCCTCAAACCCGGCAACAGCTTCGGTAGTAGGGTTTACTGCGCTGGTAATCGTATCACCTACTTTCACCTCGCGTGCATCCTTAATTCCGGTAATCAAATATCCAACATCCCCTGTTTTGATCTCTTTCCTCGGAAATTGTTTTAACCGAAGTGTTCCTACTTCATCTGCATCATAAGTTTTTCCGGTAGCAACAAATTTAATTTTCTCCCCCTTTTTAATAGAACCATTAATGACCCTAAAATAGGTTTCCACTCCTCTAAAAGGATTGTAAACCGAGTCAAAGATCAGTGCTCTTAAAGGAGCATCCACTTTTCCACTTGGAGCAGGAACGCGATTAATGATAGCATCCAGAATTTCCTTAATTCCCAGTCCGGTTTTTGCACTGGCAGGAATAACTTCAGAAGGATCACATCCTAAAAGATCTACAATATCATCGGTAACTTCTTCAGGATTTGCACTTGGAAGATCTACTTTATTAAGTACGGGAATGATTTCCAGGTCGTTTTCCAAAGCCAGGTAAAGGTTTGAAATGGTCTGAGCCTGTATACTTTGTGCTGCATCAACTACCAAAAGAGCTCCTTCACAGGCAGCAATAGAACGGGAAACTTCATAAGAAAAATCCACATGTCCGGGAGTATCGATGAGATTCAATACAAATTCTTCGCCTTCATGAACGTAATCCATTTGAATGGCATGGGATTTAATGGTAATCCCACGTTCACGCTCAAGATCCATACTATCCAGGAGTTGTTCCTGTTTTTCCCTTTCGGTCACAGCACCGGTAAAATCGAGTAATCGATCTGCCAGCGTACTCTTCCCGTGATCTATATGAGCAATTATGCAAAAGTTTCGAATATTCTTCATCTTCAAATTTCACAGTTAATTAATATAAATAACTAACTTATTTAAGTTTGCAAATATAGTTTATTTGTATCTCTTCAGAGAATAAATCGGGTAGGACAATCTTTTCTTCTTAGATTGGTGAATCATTTGGAAAATTATAGATCTTTCAGATAGAATTAAAAAAAGCTTTTGACTATATAAAAACAATATATATACTTTGTTAGAAGCCATTTTTGTTTTGCGTAAATAGACATTGACAGATATCCTTTCAAAAGCTTATAAATTTTAGTTTTAGCATAAATTTTATTCTCAAACCAATATGGCAAAATCAGTTAAAGAAGAAAAAGCAAACGGCAGTACCACTCGTTCCATAATTATTATTGGGGCATTATTTTTTATTTTCGGATTTGTTACCTGGCTAAATTCTCTCTTGATTCCATATCTGGAGATTGCTTGTGAATTGACCAAATTCCAGTCATTTTTCGTGACTTTTGCCTTTTATATCGCCTATGTAGTCATGGCGCCTATCTCCACCAGAACCTTAAATAAATTAGGATTTAAAAAAGGAATGTCTGTAGCGCTGGTCATAATGGCCTTTGGAGCCTTATTATTTATTCCGGCAGCTATTACCAGAACTTATTTGTTGTTTTTAACTGGTTTATTTATTATGGGTAGCGGACTGGCAATTCTACAAACAGCTTCCAATCCTTATGTAACGATTGTGGGTCCTGCAGAAAGTGCTGCAAAACGAATAAGTATCATGGGGATTTGCAATAAACTTGCTGGCGCCATTGCTCCTATTTTGATAGGATTTTTTTTACAGCTGGAAAAAGCAGATGAGCTGCAATCTGACGTAGCAAATTTGACTACCGCAGAAAGAATTAATGAATTAAATGAAATGGCACTGCGGGTTATTCCACCTTATATTGGAATTATTATAGTCTTATTGCTTTTAGCACTATGGGTTTATAAATCCAGCCTGCCGGAAATAGATACCGATGAAGAGGACGACACACTATCTTCAACAAATGCATCCAAAAAAAGTGTTTTTGATTTTCCACATGTGGTCTTAGGAGTCATTACACTTTTTATCTATGTAGGGGCAGAGGTTATTGCAGTAGATACCATTATTAGCTATGGTGATTCCCTGGGAATTCCTCTTACCACGGCAAAGTATTTTGTCACAGGAACGATGGTTTCTATGGTGGTAGGTTATATTATTGGGATTGTAAGCATTCCTAAATATATCAAACAGGAAAATGCTTTAAGGGTTTCGGCTGTTTTGGGGATACTATTTTCTATAATTGCCATTTTTACCGAAGGCTATGTTTCCCTTGCCTTTATAGCTTTATTGGGGCTGGCAAATTCATTGATGTGGCCAGCAATTTGGCCATTGGCCTTGGCTGATGTTGGTAGGTTTACCAAAGCAGCATCCTCGTTACTGGTGATGGGAATTGCCGGCGGAGCTATAATTCCACTTGCTTATGGTGCTTTAGCTGAAAACTGGAATCCACAGGAAGCCTATTGGGTATTAATTCCCTGCTACTTATTCATATTATATTTTGCAGTTTCGGGGTATAAAATTAGAAGAGCATAAGATGTTATTTTCTATTCGGAAATCTATTATGAAAAAGAAAATGAAGTTTGTTTTTATACTATGAGATAATTTAAAAGCAAAAAAGCTTTTGAAAAAGAAATAAGATGAATAAAAAAAGTCCTGATACCGAAAAAGTTTCAAATTACGATTATCTGGAAAAGATGAACACTTTTGAATTACTTTCCAACATCAATAAAGAAGACCATACTATTGCAGAAAATGTAAAAAAACAGATCCCTTCTATTGAAAAACTGGTAGATGAAATCATACCTAGAATTGATTCTGGAGGAAGATTATTTTACATTGGAGCGGGTACTAGTGGTAGGTTGGGAGTTTTAGATGCATCAGAATGTCCTCCTACTTTTGGGGTAAGCCCGGGGATTGTAATTGGCCTTATAGCAGGTGGGGATACTGCCCTGAGAAATGCCGTGGAAAATGCTGAAGATGATACGAATCAGGCATGGAAAGATCTTCAGGAATATGATATTTCAGAAAAAGATGTGCTTGTAGGGATTGCAGCTTCAGGAACTACACCTTATGTTATTGGCGGAATTAAAGATGCTCGCAATAATGGCATCATTACCGGCTGTATTACCTGTAGTTCCGGGAGCCCGTTGGCTGAAGCTTCAGAATATCCCATTGAAGTGGTTACAGGTCCAGAATTTGTTACCGGAAGTACCAGAATGAAGGCAGGAACTGCTCAAAAATTGGTGCTGAACATGATTTCTACTTCAGTTATGATCAAATTGGGACGGGTTAAGGGCAATAAAATGGTAGATATGCAGCTCTCTAATGATAAACTGGTGGGACGTGGTATTAGAATGATCATGGAAGACCTGAATATTGAAAAAGAACAGGCCGAAAAATTGCTATTAGAGCATAAGAGTGTTAGAAAGGTGCTGGATGCTCACAAAAACGAAAGAAATTAATGCGGAAAGATTGTTGCTTATCAAATCACTTCAGAATACCAATTTTTATCCTGTTGATGCTATTTCTAAATGCCTGTAAATCCACTAAGGTAGCTCCACCAAAACCTGTTGAGCCACAGGTGGAGGAAGAAAAATCAGAGCAAAATGTAGATCAGGTTCCGGAAGTAGAAGAACCGGAAGCATCTTCAGAAAATAAGATAGTTGAACCACCCATTGATATTGAAGAATTTAGAGGAGCCTGGATAGCCACCGTTGCAAATATTAACTGGCCTAGCAAAAACAATCTTTCTACTGAAGCTCAGAAAGCCGAAGCTATTGAAATGCTGGATTTTCTAGAGAACCATAATTTCAATGCTGTAATTTTGCAAGTAAGACCACAGGCAGATGCTCTTTACGATAGTGAAATTGAACCCTGGTCTTACTTTCTAACTGGAAAAAGTGGAAAAGCACCACAGCCATATTATGATCCCTTGAAATTCTGGATTGAAGAAGCTCATAATCGGGGATTGGAATTACACGTATGGCTAAATCCTTATAGGGCACATCATACAACTGGAAAGGAAATAGGGGAGAAGTCTATTGTTAAAACCAACCCAGAACTGGTGATGGAATTAAAAAATGGAATGTGGTGGATGGATCCGGGGAGTAGTAAGGTTCAGGATCATTCAGCAGCTGTGGTCATGGATATTGTAAAAAGATATGATATTGATGCGGTTCATTTTGACGATTACTTTTATCCATATGCTTCTTATAACGGTAAAAAAGACTTCCCCGACGAAAAAAGTTGGGAGAAGTATGTGAATAGTGGCGGAGAACTTTCCAGGGGAGATTGGAGAAGGAAAAATGTAAACGATTTTATTGAAAGGATCGCCGAGGAGATTAAAGCTGAAAAGTCTTTCGTAAAATTTGGAATTAGTCCATTTGGAATCTGGAGACCGGGATTTCCAAAGGGAATTAGTGGTATGGATCAATATGAAGAACTCTATGCCGATGCTAAATTATGGCTGAATAAAGGCTGGATAGATTATTTCACCCCGCAGTTATATTGGCCAACAAGACAGATAGGACAGAGTTTCCCCGTGCTTCTTGGTTGGTGGGAATCTGAAAATGTAGTAGGCCGTCATGTATGGCCTGGAATAAACCTTGGTTTGGAAGATAAAGAAGAGAATAAAGGAGAGATCGCCTCTCAAATCCTTATTTCAAGAGGTATATTAAGAGATAATCCAGGAACAGTTCACTGGAATATTGGTCCACTTATGAAAAATGACAGACTTGCGAAATCTTTAATAAATGGGCCTTATGATCGCAATGCAACTGTTCCCGCAAGTCCATGGTTAGATTCTGAAGTACCCAATACTCCAGAATTTGAACTTAAAAATTTAGAGGATGCTATTCAGTTAAACTGGATTAAAAATGAGTCGGATAAAGCATTTCGGAGCGTAGTGTATTACCGTTATGAGAATTCTGGCTGGGAGTTTAAAATTTTAAATTTAAATTCAGGAAAATTAGAGATCCCTAAATTAAATTCAGGAGAAAAAAAGCTTGAAAAAATTGGTGTGACCGCAGTGGATAGATTGGGAAATCAAAGTGACTTTGAAGAAATAGACATAAAAAATAAGTAGATGAGTTCTTAAGTATATTTTATGTCACATTGAGCGCAGTCGAAATGTCTTTTATTAATCCTTCGACTGCGCTCAGGATGACAAAATTTATAGTAGGTGTTGAACCGGACAAGCATTTTTATTATTTTGTTTGTTGTTAGTAATTCTGTATATAACAAGTATAGGGAATGAATTTGAATAGCTTTAGATGGAAATAAAATACAGATCATTTAATCTTGAACTGAAGAACACCTTTACCATAAGTCATGGTTCGCGAGATTTTCAGCCAACGCTTATTGTAATTCTATCTGATGGAGAATTTACCGGCTATGGTGAAGCTGCCGCTACAGTTTATTACGGAGTTTCAGTGGAAAAAATGATTGCTTCCATCAAATCTGTAGAACCAATTATTGCTGAAAATATTCATCGCACGCCAGAAGAATTATGGGAATTAACATTTCCGCATTTAAGAGACGATCCATTTGCTCAATGCGCCCTGGATATCGCCATGCACGATCTCCATGGGAAAAGAAACGAACTCCCTCTTTATAAAATGTGGGGACTGGATATTTCTAATGTGCCCTTAACCAATTATACCATTGGGATAGATACGGTAGATACTATGGTGCGGAAGATTAAAGAGTTTCCCTGGCCACTATATAAAATAAAATTGGGTACTAATAAAGATGTAGCCATTGTCAAAGAACTTCGAAAACATACAAATTCGGTATTTAGGTTGGATGCGAATGCGGCCTGGACATTAGAGCAGGCGATTGAAAACAGTATTATTTTGAAAGAACTAAATGTAGAATTCCTGGAACAGCCTTTAAAGCCAGGAGATGTAGAAGGAATGAAAGATCTTTATAAAAAAACTTCACTTCCGCTGATTGCAGATGAAAGTTGCATTTTAGAAGGCGATGTAGAAAAATGTGCTCCATTTTTTCATGGCGTGAACATAAAACTTACCAAAGCCGGGGGAATTACACCGGGGAGAAGAATGATAAAAAAGGCACGTAAACTTGGATTAAAAGTGATGGTAGGTTGTATGACGGAATCTACGATTTCAATGTCGGCGATTGGCCAGCTATTACCAATGCTGGATTATGTAGATATGGATGGTGCCATGCTTATTCGTAATGATATTGCAGATGGGGTAAAGATTTATAATAAAAAAGTACATTTTCCCGATAGAAACGGAACCGGTGCAAAATTGTTTAATTTTGAATAAAACTTTGGATATCATGAAAATGAAGTTGAATTATATGGCCATAGTGGCTTTTTTGGTATTTATGTCCTGTGAAGAAAAAGCTGAAAAGGATACTACTAATGAAGCAGATGCTTTTATTTCACAAGTAAGTGAAGAATATGCTCCAGATAGTCGGGTAGCGCTTTTTGATGTTGAGGCAGTAAAAAAAGATCAATCTTATATTCTGAAGGGAGAATCTAACCTGCCTGCTGCGGTGGAAGGTCTGAAACAAAAGATGACCGCGCAAAATCTGAAATTTACCGATAGTATAAGAATGCTTCCCGATAATGAAGGTTTGGAAGACAAAACGATGGGGGTGGTAAAAATTTCTGTAGCGAATTTAAGAGACGAACCAAAACATTCAGCTCAACTGGTGACACAGGCTACCTTGGGAATGCCTTTAAAAGTTTACAAAAAACAGGGAGGCTGGTATTATATCCAGACTCCAGATGGTTATCTGGGCTGGGTAGACTACGGCGGAATTGCCAATAAAACTAAAGAAGAGTTTTCAGAATGGAAATCTTCTGAAAAGCTAATTTATCTAAAACCTTTTGGGAGTTCACATGAGAAACCAGATAACAACTCTCAAAGTGTTACAGATCTTGTTGCAGGAGATATTTTAGAGCTTTTAAGCGAAGAAAATGGTTTTTTTAAGGCAATTTATCCTGATGGGAGAGAAGCCTTTATAGCGAAAGCAGAAGCGCAACCTTATCAAAACTGGCTTTCTTCCCTTGACATGCAAAAAGAAGATCTTGTTGAAACTTCCAAAAAACTGATGGGTCTGCCATATTTATGGGGAGGAACTTCGCCAAAAGGAGTAGATTGTAGTGGCTTTACGAAAACGGTATATTTTCTAAACGGGATGGTAATTCCCAGAGATGCTTCCCAGCAGATACACACAGGTAAACTGGTAGATTCCACAAAAAGTTTTGAAAATCTTATTCCCGGAGATCTTTTATTCTTCGGAAGACCAGCAACAGATTCAACTTCAGAACGAGTGATACATGTAGGAATGTGGATTGGAGAGAATCGGTTTATCCATTCCATGGGGGATGTTCATGTAAGTACTATGGACACCACCGCTTCAGATTTTGACGAGTATAATTACAATCGTTATCTGCGTACTAAAAGAGTTTTTAATGAGACCGATGATCAACTAATTTACCTGAAACAGAAAGATATTTTCACAGATGCTAATTCAGAAGTAGTATCAGAATAACCTTATTTGGTTAAAGTAGATAGTTAATAAGTTGGCAGGAATTCTCATACTAAATGGAATAGATATTTTAATTTTTCAAATTCAATAGCATTTGACTTCATTTAGTAATAGCGACGTTATATTTCCTTAATTCCTAAAAAATAAGCTTAAAAGCTAAGAGACTTCTTTTAAAACAGCAGAAGTATTCAATAAATTTTATATTTGTCGAGGTTTTATTGAATATTATACTAACCATTCTATGCTGAAAAATAAGTTCATCCCCCTTGTTGTCCTATTAATTCCATATGTTTTCTTTTCTCAGAATTCGGTTTCAGGAAAAATACTAAATCAGGATAATGATCCGGTGGCCTTTGCTAATGTAATTTTACTGAGCGCAAAAGATTCCACCAGCGTATATAAAGGAAGCACTTCAGAAGAAGACGGAAGTTTTGTAATAGAGAATGTAGAAGATAGTACTTACCTTTTAAAAGTCTCTTTTGTAGGATATGCGGAATATCTTCAAAAGCTTCGTGTAAAAGGCGATACAAATATTCCCCTTATCAGTCTTGAAGAGGCATCAGACGCCCTGGACGAAGTAACTGTAAATGCCAGAAAACCTAAGGTAACCAGAGAGATAGACAGGTTGGTCTTTGATGTGGAGAACACTATACTTTCTACCGGAAACACTTTTGAAGTTTTAAAAAGGACACCGGGAGTGATCGTGAGCCAGGGAAATTTGTTAGTAAAGAACAGAGCTGCCACAGTTTACATCAATGACAGGAAGGTGTATTTAAGCTCAACCGAACTGCAACAATTACTGGAAGGTTTTTCTGCGGAAAATATAAAATCTGTTGAAGTAATTACCAATCCTCCGGCAAAATATGATGCAGAAGGCGGTGCTATTCTGAATATCAAGACTTCAAAAAATATTTCCATTGGCTACAAAGGAAGTTTGAATGCTTCCAATACCATTGCTATAGTTCCCAAGTATAATGTTGGTACCAGCCATTATTATAAAACAGACTGGTTAAATGTGTATGCAAGTTATAATTACAACCAGCGGGATTTAGTAAAAAAGGACGAAGGCTTTATAGAATATTATACACCTAACGGTGACGTTGATTCAAGGTGGTTAACCGATTTTGAGAGGAATACGAATATGAATTCACACAGCCTTAATACCATTCTTGACTTTACACTTAGTGAAGCGAGTACATTAAGTCTGAGTGCCAATATCCAGATTACTCCAGACACTGACAGTGATATAAACGGTTTGACGAATATCAATGACAGTACGAATTCGCTGGATTCATTATTCACAACAGATAGTCGACTACACAGCCAAACAGATAATATACTTCTTGCGGCTACTTATAATACCAGTCTTGGTGAAAATGGAACTTTAGCTGCCATTGGAAATTATATCAATTATGATAATAGCCAATTTCAGCATATCATGACGAATTATTTTGACGAGGACGGGAGTTTTTTAAGAAATAATTCTTTCACAACAGAAGCGATGCAAAATAGTGAGATCTACACGGGACAGGTAGACATTTCAACCCCATTAGGTTCTACAAGTTTTGAATCTGGGTTGAAATATTCCAGTTTACGAACAGAAAGCGGGCAGGATTATTTTGATACCAACACGGGAACGAGACAATTTTCAGAAGAATTATCTGATGAACTTGATTATGAGGAAGATATTTACGCCGCTTATGCCAGTATGTCTAAAGACTGGGAAAAATGGTCTCTGAAATTAGGGCTGCGCGGAGAATATACCGATGTACAGGGAGTTTCAGAAAGTATGGGATTGGTTAATTCCCAGGATTATTTTGAACTATTTCCTACATTCTACCTGAATTATAATGCATCTGAAGACCATTCATTTAGTGCGGAATATAGTAGACGAATTACCAGGCCACGTTTTGAAGATTTAAATACCTATAGATATTTTCTGAATGAGAATAATTTTCAGGACGGAAATCCAAATTTGATGCCTGCGATTTCGAATATGATCAAATTTAGTTATGGATATAAGAATAAATTATTTTTTGATCTCTACTGGGACAAGGCCAATAATGAGATTGCAACCATACCTTTTCAGGATAATACTAACAGAAATCTTCGATCTTCCAGTTTGAATATGGATTTTTCTCAGCAATATAGTTTTGATATAAGCTATTATGATTATTTGAATGATTGGTGGACTTTTTCTGCCTATACCTCATTTTTCTATATGCAAAATGATTTTCCGGCTTTGGAAAGTGGAGGCCAGATTGTGACCAATGATACTTTTGGAGCCTATATATATGCCGGGAATTTCTTTACATTATCTAAGGATGGCACTTTTTCCGGGGAAGTTACTACCACCTATATTCCAGATTATGTAGTGGGTTCGTATGAATTTGAAGAATCTCAATTTGGTTTGAACTTCGGTTTAAGAAAGACTTTTTTCGATTCCAGGTTAATTACCACCGTGAATGTTGAAGACGTTTTTAATACGATGAACATGCCGTTGCGATCTCAATATTTAAATCAGAATAACTCTTTTTTCGCCATGCCAGAGTCACGTATGATCAGGTTTGGAGTCACCTATAAATTTGGAAATTTCAAACTAGGTGATAATAAGAGAGCGATCACTGCAGACGAAAGTGAACGTTTAGAAACTAAAAATCCATAATAGCGCCGCTTAGTTAAGTAATTTTCAGGCATAGGAATTATTTAGTAATTTTGCCTCCTGAAAAACAGCAGCTTTGGCAAAAATTGGAAATATAGAGGTAGGAGACTTCCCGTTGCTTTTGGCACCGATGGAAGATGTGAGTGACCCGCCGTTTCGCGCACTTTGCAAGGAACAGGGAGCAGACGTGGTGTATACTGAATTTATCTCTTCTGAAGGGCTTATTCGTGAAGCCGCGAAAAGCACTATGAAACTCGATATTTACGAAAAAGAACGTCCTGTTGGAATTCAAATTTTTGGAGCCAATTTGGAGTCTATGCTTCAATCGGTTGAAATTGTTGAAAAATCGGGCCCCGATATTATAGACATCAATTTTGGATGTCCGGTAAAGAAAGTGGTTTCTAAAGGAGCCGGAGCCGGAATTCTGAAGGATATAGACCTAATGGTTTCTTTAACAGAAGCCATGGTAAAAAACACAAGCTTACCCATTACTGTAAAGACGAGATTGGGTTGGGATCATGATTCCATTAAAATTGTGGAGGTAGCAGAAAGATTGCAGGATGTTGGCTGCAAGGCAATTTCTATTCATGGCAGAACCAGGGCCCAGATGTATAAGGGAGAAGCCGACTGGGCGCCTATTGCTGAGGTGAAAAATAATCCAAGAATGCATATTCCTGTTTTTGGAAACGGCGATGTGGATTCACCGGAAAAAGCAATGGAAATGCGTGATAATTTCGGCCTGGATGGCGCTATGATTGGTCGTGCAAGCATTGGCTATCCATGGTTTTTTAGAGAAGTAAAACACTATTTTGAAACCGGAAAACATTTGGCTCCTCCAACGCTGGAAGAGCGCGTAGATGCTGCTAGAAGGCATCTTCAAATGGCGATTGACTGGAAGGGGGAACGTCTAGGTGTATTTGAAACCCGACGTCATTATACCAATTATTTTAAAGGAATTCCGCACTTTAAAGAATATCGAATGAAGATGGTCACCAGTGATGATTCCGTAGACGTTTTTAAAGCTTTCGATGAGGTAGAGAAAGAATTTGCTGGATACGAATTCGCCTAATTAAACCAGGGCTTTTTTACTTCTTCCTGCAGCGATATAGGAAGCGATAAAACCAAGGGTGAAAATGGTAATTAGAACAATAAAAATATTTTCGATTTCCATTGCTACAGGATAAGGTAGATTTGGTGTGATCATTACCAGATCATAATTCATTTGAAGAATAATAAGTACTACTGCTACGGCAAGACCTATAATCCCTCCTAAACCAGTCATTAACATTCCCTGTAAAAAGAAGATATTTTTAATCTGGTTTGGAGTAGCGCCTAGGCTATGCAGTGTTTTGATGTTTTCCCTTTTATCCAGGATCATCACAATGATAGATCCCACAACATTAAATAGGGCAATGGTCAATACAAGGGTGAAAATAAGATAGACGAAGAGGTTTTCTGAATTCAACATTTTATTAAGCGCGTCATTAAGTTCTGCACGTGTTTTAATCGTTGCATTACCATCAAAAACTTTATTGATTTCTTCTGTCACCTGATCTGTAGAGACTCCAGGTCTTAATTTAAATTCAATCGCAGAATATTCTTCAGCTCCAAGATTCAGAAGATCTTTTGCGAAGTTAAGGTGTGTAAAAACGTATTTATCATCCAGTTCTTCATTCACACTATAAATACCACTTACAATAGTTTGTCTGGTATTAAACGCATCCTGAAGATTGGTCATCGTGATAGCGCCCTTTCCGGGCTTTGGAACCATGATTTTGAGAAGATTCTGATAATTAAAAGTTCCTACGTCAAGCAATCTTGAAAGTCCGTTCCCTATAACTACCTGTGGTTCACTGTTGGTAAGCCAGGTTCCAAATACAATGGAACTATCAATTTTATTAACGCTTCTGTACTTTTCGTCTACTCCTTTGATATAAGCGGGTTGCTCTTTAGATTTATAAGTAAGTATCACCCTTTCTTCAACGATCTTACTAAAAGTTTCAACACCATCAATTTGCTGAAGTTGATTGATTTGTTCTTCTGAAATTTTGATCACCTTTCCCTCCTGCGGAAATGCTTTAAGGTCGGGATCAAATTCGTTGGAAAAGGAAAGACTGAAATCTCTCAGGCCTGAAAATCCGCTGAGTACGATAAATAACGAAAATGCTCCTGCAAAAACTCCAATCGCTGCGATAATGGTAATAATATTAATGGCATTGCTTTTACTTTTAGTAAAAAGGTACCTTTTAGCGATATAGAGTGGAAATTTCAAATTAAGATTTTTTCCTCTTATCTAATAAATCTGGATTAGCAACAGGATCTTCTTTACCTTTTATAGACTTTTCAATTCCATCTATATATTCCAGGGAATCGTCTACGTAAAAGCTCAAATCTGGCATTTTTCTTAACTGATGTCTGGTGCGTTGAGCCATCTCATGCTTTATTTGAGATTTATTTTCATTAATTTCCTTTATCACTTCTTCCTGATGTTTTGAAGGAAAAATGCTTACATAAGCCTTGGCAATAGAAAGGTCTGTAGTGACTCTAACTTTGGAAACAGAAATCAAGATTCCTGTCCTGCCGCTTTCTCTAAGAGAATTTTGTAAAATATCGGCCAGGTCCTTCTGCAACAATCCACCTATCTTCTTTTGTCTGTTTGTTTCTTCCATGCTACAAAAGTAAAATATTTAGATGTGAAATAGCGATTTACGATGTTTTTTGAATCAATTGTCTATAAATTTTGATCTTTGTACAGATTACAAATAGAAGAAAACAGTAAATGCTGAAATGCACAAACAGGTTTTTCATATTTGAATATATTATTTCAGTGATTAAAGATGTATAAGAAAGTATTATGAAAAGAATAGAACATATAGGGATAGCGGTAAAAGATCTGGAAGCGGCTAATAAAACATATGCAACTGTGATGGGCGCCGAACATTATAAAACGGAAACAGTAGAAAGTGAAGGAGTTTCTACTTCATTTTTTCAAGTTGGCGAAAGTAAGATTGAATTGCTTGCCGCCACGAATCCGGAAAGTCCCATTGCAAAATTTATTGAAAAGAGAGGCGAGGGCATTCACCACATAGCTTTTTATGTAGACGATATTAATACTGAAATTGAGAGGCTTAAAGGGGAAGGTTTTAGATTGTTAAATGAAATTCCAAAGCCAGGAGCCGACAATAAGTTGGTTGCTTTTATGCACCCAAAAGATGTAAATGGGGTATTGGTAGAACTGTGTCAGGAAAAATAGAAATATTTTGTTTGGTGCATAAGCTGCAATTATCTAAATTTGCGCTCGCGATATAAATACGTATCCGGTCCCATAGCTCAGTTGGTTAGAGCACCTGACTCATAATCAGGTGGTCCTTGGTTCGAGCCCAAGTGGGACCACAAAAAAAGCCTTGCAGAAATGCAGGGCTTTTTTAATTAAAATCGGGTTCTAAAAATTATATTATATCTTTTCTAAATTGTTATCACAAAGTAAATAAAAGCTATCAATGCAAGAACGGAAAGACTTATAGAGAGAATCAATATTCTTTTTTCATTTTTATTCTTAATCATCGCAAATTATATTTCTGCAAAAGTATATTAAGATTGTTAATTCAGTTAACGTTTTAAAATTTTAATTTAACAGTTTTATAAGATTTATAAGGGAAGATAGGTAAAAATGCTCGTGAATTCTATTTTACGTAAAATTGGCTATACCTACATTATGCTTAAAATTTGTAATACGATAGATGTCGCTTTTAAATTTTCAGAAAGTTCTTTTATTGAAGTTCTACAATAAATACGGGAACCTCTGGTAACAAGGAGAAAGAGTGAAAATATAGATTTACAAAATTCAGTATTAGGGATAAATTTTGATGGGTAAAACAAAGATGCTTATAAACAAGTCATAATATCCTGAAAATGGTTAATTTAGATAGATAATCAATTGAAAGGTAGAAGTTTGTTCTTCAAAGTCTGTTGCCTGACTCAAACAAAACAGATATTTGTTTAATCAGAATGAACTATTTGATTTTTAGTTGATTATTAAAACTTCGTTTTGATTATTTTCGTAGTTATTATAAATGACCGGAAGTTTTTTAAAAAGACTTCGATTCGAAGGTAAATCGAGTCAGAAGTGGAAAATTCTTACCTTAGTCGTTTAATTGTTTATAGAATTTTAAATTTGTTGGCTTTCGCCGATACTATTAACCGAACATCAATGGGGCAGATTAGATGTATATTCTTGATCTTGACACTTTTATTAGGTGTCTCTGTCACGTCTTATGCCCAAAAAGATGGACCTCCTGCACCTACTGAAAAAAGGCATAAAGGTCCGCCTTGTGATCCTGGAAATGGCAACGGTAACGGTAATGGCCCATCAGTGCCACCGGGACTTTGTCTACCTATAGACGATTACGTTTATATTCTAATGGGAGTGGGTTTGATGTATGGCTGCTATAAACTGCGCAATTTTGAACCGGTCTAGGAAAATTCGCTAATCCTTTTTACATACTTTCCAATAACGTCAAACTCCAGATTTACCATATCTCCAGCCTTTAAGTTATTGAAAATAGTATTATTAAAAGTGTATGGAATAATAGCTACGCTAAATTCATTTTTCTTTGAATTTACAACAGTAAGACTTACGCCATTTACAGTAATTGAACCTTTTTCTATAGTAATGTTTCCAATTTCAGGATTGTATTCAAAGGTAAATTCCCAGCTTCCGTCTTTTTCGATAATTTCTTTACAAGTGGCAGTTTGATCTACATGTCCCTGAACAATATGTCCGTCTAAACGCGCGCCTAACTTCATACCTCTTTCAAGATTTACCTGATCACCTTTATCCAGGCTTCCCAGGTTAGTTTTTTCAAGAGTTTCATTAACTGCTGTAACGGTGTATTCATTGTCTTGAATAGAAACAACAGTAAGACAAACGCCATTATGGGAAACACTCTGGTCTATTTTCAGCTCAGGGGTCATTTTAGCTTTTACGGTAATATCCAAATTGCCTGCCGATTTCGTAATACTGATTATTTTTCCTATTTCTTCTACGATCCCTGTGAACATTGTTTTCTATAATAATGGTTACATTTGTGTGTAAAATTAAAATATTATATCGGGAAAGTTTATGAAACAAAGCGAAATGATCAAATTGGGAATCAGCATTGGAGATTTGAATGGCATTGGAAGTGAGATTGTGCTTAAGACATTTGATGATTCCAGAATGCTGGATTTTTGCACCCCGATTATCTTTGCATCGTCAAAAATTCTCAATTTTTTAAAAAAGCATTATAAGCTCTCCATGCATTTTCAGGGGATAGACCATCCGTCTAATGCGATAGATGGAAAAGTAAATGTGGTAAATGTTTGGAAAGAAAATGTCAATATTAATTTTGGCGAGGAAGATGTGAAAATAGGGGATTATGCATTCCGCTCTCTGGAAGCAGCTACTATTGCTCTAAAAAAAGATGAAATCGATGTATTGGTGACAGCTCCAATTAATAAAGCAACGATACAATCTGATAAATTCAAATTTCCAGGTCATACAGATTACCTTGCACAAGAGCTGGGTGGAGAAAGTCTCATGTTTATGATCACAGATAACCTGAAAATTGGTTTATTAACAGATCATGTTGCACTTAAAGATATAGCTTCGGTGATTACTCCTGAATTGATTGAAAAGAAAATTAAAACTATTCAGAAAACCTTAAAGCAGGATTTTAGAGTTCAGAAACCAAAAATTGCTGTTTTAGGAATTAATCCACATAGTGGAGATAACGGGGTAATAGGTAAGGAGGATGAGGAAATATTAAAACCTACTATTCAAAAGATACGGGATAAAGGAGACCTTGTCTTTGGGCCATATTCAGCAGATAGCTTTTTTGGATCCAAGAACTACAAGAATTTTGATGCCGTAGTCGCCTCTTATCACGACCAGGGATTAATACCGTTTAAAACCCTTTCTTTTGGGATGGGAGTTAATTTTACTGCGGGACTAACAAAGGTGAGAACGTCGCCAGACCATGGTACCGCTTTTGAGATCGCCGGAAAGAATGAAGCTAATATCAATTCATTTAAGGAAGCTGTATTTAAAGGAATCGAGATATATAAGGCTCGGGAAGAATATAAAGTTTTGACCGAAAATCCGTTGAAGAAACAAGGCAAGAAGATATAAACAAAAATTTGTTTATAAAAAGTACATAATTGATTAATTTTTATATCTTTGCACCCGCCTTTACGGAAACGTTGGGCACTCAAAACTGAGGAGAGATGAGGAATTTAGCGGAGTTTACTATTCCTTTCAAGGGATTAAAACTTGGGAAACACCAGTTTGAGTATGAGTTAGATAACAGGTTCTTTGAACATTTTGAGTACGAGGAATTCAATAGTGCAGATGTAAAGATCGATCTATTGTTTGAGAAGAAAAGCACTATGATGGAGCTAACTTTTCGAGCAACTGGAACAGTGAATGTCAATTGTGATCTTACTAATGAGCCATACGATCAGCCAATAGATAGTGAATTATTTCTGGTGATTAAATTTGGTGACGAGTTCAACAACGAAGATGAAGATTTGCTCATATTGCCGCATGGTGATTATGAGGTTAATATTCAACAATATGTGTATGAATTGGTAGTACTTTCTGTACCACCTAAGAGAATTCATCCGGGAGTTGAAGATGGAACACTGGAATCTGAAGTACTTGATAAGCTAGAAGAGCTTAGTTTGAAAAATCAGAAAAAGAAGAAAGAGGATGATATAGATCCTCGCTGGGACAAATTAAAAAATTTATTAAACGAATAATTAACAGGAAGCCATGGCACATCCAAAGAGAAAAATCTCGAAAACCAGAAGAGATAAGAGAAGAACACATTATAAAGCTTCAGCTCCAAAAGTGGCTGTAGATGCTGTAACAGGTGAAGCACACTTGTATCACAGAGCTCACTGGCACGAAGGTAAACTATATTACCGAGGTCAGGTATTAATTGATAATACTGAAGAAGTAGAAGCATAGTCAAGGATTAAGAGCTTCAAAAATCACAGAAACTCTCACATGGTGGGAGTTTTTTGTTTTTAGTTGAATAAGTCCTAAAAAGACCTTAATTTGCACGCCGGTTATAATTAAATTTAGTACTTTTCTATGAAGATTAGACGCATTTATGGATCGGCAAAGGGTGAATTAAATCCAATTTTATGAATAAAATCACAGCAGCAATCACAGCTGTAGGTGGCTATGTGCCTGAAGATGTTTTGACCAACGAAATGTTGGAAAAGATGGTTGATACAACAGATGAGTGGATCTTTAGCAGAACAGGAATTAAAGAAAGACGTATTCTCAAAGATCCTGACAAAGGGACTTCATATTTAGCAATTCAGGCTGCAAAAGAAATTCTTCGAAAAACAGATCTGGATCCCAAAGAAATAGATCTTATTATCCTGGGGACAGTCTCTCCCGATATGCCAGTAGCTGCTACTGGGGTTCATGTCGCAACCGAGATTGGCGCAACTAACGCATTTTCTTATGATTTGCAGGCAGCGTGTTCCAGTTTTTTATATGGAATGTCTACCGGCGCAGCTTATATTGAATCTGGGCGCTACAAAAAAGTTCTTGTAATTGGTGCCGATAAGATGTCATCTATCATTGATTATACAGATCGTACCACCTGTATTATTTTCGGAGATGGAGCAGGAGCAGTTCTTATGGAACCAAATGAAGAAGGTTTAGGTCTTCAGGATGAAATTTTACGTTGCGATTCTATTGGTAGAAATTCTCTCAAAATCGCTGCCGGAGGATCCCTTATACCACCAACTAAAGAAACAATAGAGCAAAAACTTCATTACGTTAGACAGGACGGGAAAACTGTATTCAAATTTGCGGTTTCCAACATGGCAGACGTCAGCGAAGAGATCATGAAAAAGAATAATCTTACGAATGAGGATGTAAACTGGCTGGTAGCTCATCAGGCAAATAAGCGTATTATAGATGCCACCGCCAATAGAATGAACCTTACTGATGAAGATAAAGTATTGATGAATATCCAGAGGTATGGAAACACCACTGCCGCAACCCTGCCTTTATTATTAAGTGATTACGAAAAGAAATTTAAAAAAGGAGATAATTTAATATTTGCCTCTTTTGGGGGTGGCTTCACATGGGGAGCTACTTACCTTAAATGGGCTTATAACTCATAAAAACCAACACCAATTATTATGGATTTAAAGGAAATTCAGAATCTGATAAAATTTGTAGCCAAATCTGGCGCAAGTGAGGTAAAACTGGAAACAGGAGATGTTAAAATTACCATTAGAACAGGTTCAGACGAAAAGGAAACTACCATAGTACAGCAGGTTCCGGTAGGAGGACAACAACAAATGCCTCAAATGCCGGCTCAGCAGCCACAACAACAGGCTCCTGCACAGCAGGAAAGTGCTCCTCAGCAGGATTCAAAAGACGCTGCAGCTGAAGACAACTCAAAATATATTACGGTAAAGTCTCCAATTATTGGTACTTTCTATAGAAAACCTTCTCCAGACAAACCTACTTTTGCTGAAGTTGGGGATACCATTAAAGAGGGGGATGTACTTTGTATCATTGAAGCGATGAAACTTTTCAACGAGATTGAAAGTGAAGTTTCAGGAAAGATCGTAAAAGTACTTGTTGAAGATTCTTCTCCGGTAGAATTTGATCAACCTTTATTCTTAGTAGATCCGTCATAAATTACTGCCCGTTTTAACAACTGCAAGCCCTTTTCTGGGCTTCAGAACTTTAAAAGCAACTAGGTATGTTTAAAAAAATATTGATTGCCAACAGAGGGGAAATCGCATTACGCGTGATTCGTACCTGTAAAGAAATGGGGATTAAAACGGTTGCGGTATATTCTACTGCCGACGCTGAAAGTCTGCACGTAAGATTTGCTGATGAAGCCGTTTGTATAGGTCCCGCACCAAGTAACCTTTCTTACCTCAAAATATCGAATATCATTGCTGCTGCAGAAATTACTAATGCAGACGCAATACATCCGGGATATGGATTCCTGTCTGAAAATGCCAAATTTTCAAAAATATGTGAAGAGCACGAGATTAAATTCATCGGTGCTTCCCCAGATATGATCGCGAAAATGGGAGATAAGGCAACTGCCAAAGCTACAATGAGAGCTGCAGGTGTACCTTGTGTTCCGGGATCTGAAGGAATTATAAAAGATTTTAAGGAATGCCAAAAACTGGCAAAAGAGGTAGGTTATCCTGTTATGCTCAAAGCTACCGCCGGTGGTGGAGGTAAAGGAATGCGTGCTGTTTGGAAAGAAGAAGAACTTGAACCAGCCTGGGAATCTGCAAGAAAAGAAGCGGATGCTTCTTTCGGGAATGATGGGATGTACATGGAAAAGCTTATTGAAGAGCCTCGCCATATCGAAATCCAGATCGTTGGAGACAGCAGTGGAAAAGCATGTCACCTTTCTGAAAGGGATTGTTCTGTACAACGCCGTCACCAAAAATTAACCGAAGAAACACCCTCTCCATTCATGACGGATACCCTCCGTAAAAAGATGGGAGATGCGGCTGTAAAAGCAGCTGAATATATTAAATATGAAGGTGCCGGAACGGTAGAATTTCTTGTAGATAAACATAGAAATTTCTATTTCATGGAAATGAATACCCGTATCCAGGTGGAACACCCTATTACCGAACAGGTGATAGATTACGATCTAATTAGAGAGCAAATTCTGGTTGCTTCTGGGGTGCCAATTTCAGGAAAAAATTATTTTCCGCAGTTACATTCCATAGAATGTAGAATTAATGCGGAAGATCCTTTTCATAATTTCCGTCCTTCCCCAGGGAAGATCACGAATCTTCATGCACCTGGAGGACACGGAGTTCGTATAGACACTCATGTGTATAGCGGTTATATAATTCCGCCAAACTATGATTCTATGATCGCTAAACTAATCACTACTGCTCAAACAAGAGAAGAAGCGATCAGTAAGATGAAGCGTGCATTGGACGAATTTGTGATTGAAGGAGTTAAAACCACCATTCCTTTTCATCGTCAGTTGATGGATCATCCAGATTATGTAGAAGGAAATTATACTACAAAATTCATGGAGGATTTCAAGATGAAACCTCTGGAAGAAGATTCTTAAAGGAGCTTTAAGATAAAATTCAAACCTCGCAGGCTTTTAAAACCTGCGAGGTTTTTTTGTACATTCAGATTTTGAAAAAATTATCGCTTATGAATTTTTCCTTCTGGGAAACAGATTCCTGGTTTTCGGATATTGATTATTGTATTGTTGGCAGTGGAATTACCGGGCTTAATTGTGCACTAAGAATAAAGCAACAGCAACCCAATTCAAAAGTGATCATGCTCGAAAAAGGGATGCTGCCGGAAGGAGCTAGTACTAAAAATGCCGGATTCGCCTGTTTCGGAAGTATTTCAGAGATTCTGGACGATCTTAACACACATTCTAAGCATGAGGTTGTAAGATTAGTTGAAAAGCGCAAAAAAGGTCTTGAATTGCTTCGGAATAATTTAGGGGATGAGATCATAGATTATCAACAAAATGGAGGTTACGAATTGTTTACAGAGGCAGACGAGGAGCTTTATAAACAATGCCTTGAAAGAATTCCTGAAGTAAATGAAATTTTAAAACCAGTTTTTGATAAGGAGGTATTTGAGAAATCGAGGAATAAGTTTGGTTTTAAAAAGATTCAACAAGATCTTATTTTCAATAAATTCGAAGGACAGATTGATACTGGAAAGATGATGACCGCCTTAGTGAAAAAGGCCATTACTAAAGAGATTCGTATTCTTAATGGAGTAGAAGTTGAATCATTTGAAGAAATTGGTAGTAGAATTTCCATAACAACCAATAAATTCAATTTTCAATCAAAAAAGCTCATTATTGCTACCAATGGTTTTGCTTCCAGATTGGGAATAGAGCAGGTCAAACCGGCCAGAGCTCAGGTTTTAGTTACAAAACCGATTAAAGATATTCCATTCAAAGGGACTTTTCATTTAGATAAAGGCTATTATTATTTCCGTAATATTGGGAATAGAGTATTGTTTGGTGGTGGTAGAAACCTGGATTTTGAGACCGAAGAAACCGATAAATCCGGTCTAACAGGTATTATTCAGAATAGACTTAAAGAGCTCTTAAAAACCTGTGTGTTACCTGAAATAGATTTTGAGATCCAGCAATCCTGGAGCGGAATTATGGGGGTTGGAGATCAAAAAAAACCAATTATCAGGGAAATTTCAAATAATATATACTGCGGTGTACGCCTTGGCGGAATGGGAATTGCCATTGGAAGTATGGTAGGGAAAGAATTAGCAGATCTAGCATTAAAATCATGATAAAAAAAATATTCAGATTCATTTTCAAGGTCTTATTGGGGCTTTTTCTTTTTAGCGTTTTTATCGTCGTAGTGTATAAATGGGTGCCCGTTCCATTTACACCTTTAATGGCAATAAGGTACTTTGAGAATCCTGAAGAGTCGGTTGAACACGACTGGGTGCATATGGAAGATATTTCCAGACATCTTCAACTTGCCGTAATTGCCAGTGAAGATCAAAATTTTGCCAATCATAGTGGTTTCGATTTTAAGGCTATAGAAAAAGCAATGGAGGACAATCGCTCTGGGAGAAAGATTCGAGGAGCCTCCACAATTTCTCAACAAACTGCAAAAAATGTGTTTCTCTGGCCTAGCCGAACATGGTTTAGGAAAGGGATGGAAGCATATTTCACATTTTTAATCGAGATCATTTGGACCAAAGAAAGAATATTGGAGGTTTATTTAAATAGTATAGAAATGGGGAAAGGGGTTTATGGAGCCCAGGCGGCCGCTCAGCACTGGTTTAAAAAAGATGCTGAAACTCTTAATCCCTACGAAGCGGCGGCGATTGCGGCAGTATTACCAAATCCAAGACAATATAGAGCTAATCCTGCTTCAAGTTTTATTCAGGGAAGGAAAAACTGGATCGTGAGGCAGATGCAGAATTATGGTAAATTTATACTTGATTAATGGAAGACTTAACCCGTATTGAACTAATTCAGGATTGCCGGGAATATCTGAACAAACGAATTGCTGTTGTTCAAAAAGCTATGAATGGCCTTAAGGAAGACCTGGAAAATGAGTCTAAAAGCAGTGCCGGTGATAAATATGAAACCGGCAGGGAAATGATCAATATTGAATGGAATAAATTGACTGTTCAGATGAACGAATATGAGCGTTTGTCGCAAATTCTAAAAAGGATCGAAGATCATAAACCTACAGATAAAGTGGTTTTAGGAAGTGTAGTAATGACAAATGCGGCGAACTATTTTATCTCCATCCCGGCGGGAGAAATTAAGGCAGCAAATCAAAAATGTTATGCGGTAGGGGTTAAAGCTCCTATTTCACAGCAACTTCTTGGAAAAGAAGAAGGAGATCAATTCACAATAAATGGAAAGGATTTCAGAATCCTGGATATTATTTAAGTCGTTTTTGAATTAGATCTTCTGAAATCTTGAGTTTTATTTTCTTTCCGGGAGTTATCTCTTTTTTATGATCCACAAGAATTTTCTCTCCATTTAAACCTGCTTCTATCAGATAATTCTCTCCTTTGAAATAGGTCTTTATCACTTCGGCTTCAATTTCTGAAGAGCCTGTGATCTTTATTTCATGAGGATATAGAATTACTCGTTTTCGGCTGGATTCTTTCTTCCGAAGGTTTTTCAGCATTACATGGTTCACATCCCCGAAGAGCGAAGCCACATATTTATTGGGCGGATTTTGATATAATTCTTCCGGAGTCCCATCAGCATAAATGCGGGTGTTTTTTAAAACAAAGGTCCTGTCGGCAAACGATAGCGCATCGGTACTATCGTGCGTAGCGATCATACAGGTAATATTCTTTTCTTTTAGATATGAAAATAGTCGTCTTCTTAAATTATTTTTTCTGAAGTGATCTATATGGCTAAAAGGCTCATCTAACAAGATTATTTCCGGCTCTTTTGCCAATGCTCTTGCCAAAGCGATGCGTTGCTGTTGGCCGCCGCTTAATAATTTCGCTTTTTTATCGGCAAGATCTTCCATTTCCACAACCTCAAGCAATTCCTTAATTCTACGTTTCTTTTTAATAGGGTAGAAGTTGCTAAGGTGCTTTCCCACATTCTCTGCTGCGGTTAATGGGAGCATTAGATCAAAATCCTGTGCCAGATATTTGATAAAGGGTTCTCCGGGAACGAGGTTGAAATTTGGTCCTAGCAGTTCTTTGTTTCCCCAATAAATTTCCCCTTCTGTATGTAAAAGACCGTAAATTAGCTTTAATAAAGTGCTTTTTCCACAGCCACTCTGGCCAATAATAGAAACATTCTCACCTTTTTCCAGTGTAAAGCTAATATTCTTTAAAACGGGATCTTTGTCGTAAGCGAAGGATACATTTTCAAGTTTCAGCATAAGTATTTATAAGTTAAAATAAAAAAAGCGCAGAACATAATCCGCGCTTTAACTTTTAAAGTGATAATAGCTGTTTTATCCTTTCACTTTTTTATTTGCTTCACTAGGTAGAGTCTCAAAACCCATATTATAAAGGGTGAAACCAAAAATATCTGCATATTCATCAATGATCATACTGGTAGGTTTCCCGGCTCCATGCCCTGCTTTTGTTTCAATTCTAATTAAAACAGGCTCGTTTCCGGCATGTTTTTCCTGTAATTCAGCAGCAAATTTAAAGGAATGTGCTGGTACTACACGATCATCATGATCTCCGGTGGTAACCATAGTTGCAGGATATTCCACTCCTTCTTTTACGTTGTGAACAGGAGAATATTCAAAAAGGTAATTAAACATTTCCTTGTTGTCTTCAGCAGTTCCATAATCATAAGCCCACCCTGCCCCAGCAGTAAACGTATGATATCTTAGCATGTCCATAACTCCTACAGCGGGTAATGCTACCTTCATTAGATCTGGACGTTGCGTCATGGTTGCTCCAACTAATAAACCACCGTTAGATCCACCTCTAATGGCTAAGTAGTCACTAGAAGTATAATTATTTTCAATTAAATATTCTGCAGCAGCAATAAAGTCATCAAACACATTCTGTTTTTTCAGCTTTGTTCCTGCGTCATGCCATTTTTTCCCATATTCTCCACCACCTCGAAGGTTAGGAACCGCATATACGCCGCCCTGTTCCAGCCAAACGCTCATGGCAGTACTGAATCCAGGGGTTAAGCTAATGTTGAATCCGCCGTAACCGTATAAGATTGTTGGGTTCTTACCATTTAATTCTGTTCCCTTTTTATAAGTAATGATCATTGGAACTTTTGTGCCGTCCTTGGAGTTATAGAAAACCTGCTTGCTTTCGTAATTTTCAGGATTAAAATCGATATTCGGTTTGTTGTAAACTTCAGAAGTTCCTTCTTTAATGTCGTATTTATAGATCGTTCCAGGAGTTACATAATTTGTAAATGAATAATATAAAACCTCTTCCTCTTCTTTAGCTCCAAAACCTCCGGCTGAACCAATTCCTGGTAATTCAACTTCACGAATCATTTTTCCTTGAGCATCATATTGCTTTACTTTAGAAATGGCATCTACCATATATTCAGCAAAGAAATAACCACCACCAGTTGAAGGGCTTAGTACATTTTCTGTTTCCGGAATAAAATCTTCCCAGTTATCAGGAGTAGGATTTGATGCATCTACGCTCACTACTCTTTTATTAGGAGCATCAAGATTTGTTACTATAAATAGCTTGCTTCCTTCGTTTTTTAGTACATAGGTATCAGTGTCTTCGTTGTCCAGAATTGTTACTAATTCAGGATTCTTTTTGGTGAGATCCATTAAAAACAGCTTTCCACCCGAAGTGGAGTTTCTAGCAGAAATCGTAAGATAACGATCATCTTCGGTAACACCACCGCCAACATATCTGTGTTTTTGGTCTGCACTTTCCCCAAAGATCACTTTGTCTTCAGATTGTGCGGTCCCTAATTTATGATAGTATAATTTATGCTGATCGGTTTTAGCGGAAAGCTCACTCCCATCAGGTTTATCATAACTGGAGTAGTAAAATCCATCGTTGCCTTTCCAGGACATCCCACTGAATTTAACGTCTTTGATAGTGTCTCCAAGAATTTCGTTGTTTTCAGCATTCATCACAATTACTTTTCTCCAGTCACTTCCTCCTTCTGAAATTGCATAAGCGAATTTTGTACCGTCTTTAGAAAAGCTTAGACCTCCAAGAGAAGTTGTTCCATCTTCACTAAATTTATTAGGATCGAGGAAAATTTCAGCATCTCCATCTTCACCCTTTTTGCGATACATCACGCTTTGGTTCTGTAAACCATCATTCTTGAAAAAATAGATATAATCCCCCTCGGTAAATGGCGCACTCAGTTTTTCATAGTCCCAAAGTTTGGTAAGCCTTTTTTTGAGTTTATCCCGGTAAGGAATATTATCGAGATAATTAAACGTCACTTTGTTTTCAGCTTCTACCCAATTCTCGGTTTCTTCGCTGCGGTCGTCTTCCAACCAGCGATAGGGATCTTTTACTTTAGTTCCGAAATAATCGGTAATAGTATCTACTTTTTTAGTTTCTGGATAATTCAAGGCAGTAGCTTCAGTTTTTTTATCATCATCATTACAGGCGATTAATATTCCTGCAGCAATGACCATGGTAAGGATTTTTTTCATGTTATGGGTTTAATTAATGTACAAAATTAGTATAAAAAAAGGCCTGAAAGTTACATTCCTTCAGGCCCTTAAGATATTGAATTATTTAAACCTTTATAAAAGCTTGTTTTCTAATAAATATTCCGCAATTTGAACTGCATTGGTCGCAGCTCCTTTTCTAAGATTATCAGCAACGATCCACATATTAATAGTGTTTGGCTGAGAGTAATCCCTTCTTATCCTTCCTACAAATACATCATCTTTTCCTTCAGCATAGATAGGCATCGGATAGGTGTTCACTGCCGGATTATCCTGAACAGTAATTCCTGGAAAATCGCTAAGTATTTTTCTTACATCAGCTTCGTCAAAATCTTTATTGAACTCGATATTTACAGATTCTGAATGTCCCCCTACCACAGGAATTCTTATAGCGGTAGCTGTCACATTTACTGAATCATCTCCAAGAATTTTTTTGGTTTCATTGCTAAGCTTCATCTCTTCTTTAGTGTAGCCGTTCTCCTGAAAAACATCACAATGTGGTAATGCATTTTTATGAATTGGATAAGGATACGCCATTTCACCATTTTCACCAGCATATTCATTTTCCAGTTGCTGTACTGCTTTTACCCCGGTTCCGGTAATAGATTGATAGGTTGAAACAACCACTCTTTTTATTCCGAAGGCATCATGCAAAGGTTTTAGCGCCATCAAAAGCTGAATGGTAGAGCAGTTTGGATTGGCAATAACTTTATCTGTCCTGGTTAAAAGATTTGCATTAATTTCAGGAATTACGAGTTTATTATCGGGATTCATTCTCCAGGCTGAAGAATTGTCGATCACTGTAGTTCCCACTTCTGCAAATTTAGGAGCCCATTCAAGTGAAGTATCACCGCCTGCTGAAAAAATAGCGATCTCTGGTTTCATAGAAACAGCGGTTTCCAGTCCAACAACTTCAAATTCTTTATCTGCGAACTTCACCTTTTTACCAACAGATCTTTCTGAAGCTACAGGAATAAGTTCAGTTAATGGAAAATTTCTTTCTTCGAGGACTTTTAGCATTACGCTTCCTACCATTCCGGTGGCTCCAACAACAGCTACTTTCATAATTACGGGTACTTTATTAAAAATTTGATTGCAAAGGTATTAGTTGTATATAAACCTAATAAGTTAAAAGCTAAAAAATTGTTTCAGATATAAAAATTTGTACGCATTTATTAATATTGTTAAAAAAAGGACCCCGATTCTCATCGGGGTTTATAGTTAAATATACGTAGTGTAGCGGTAAGCGTACTTCTTTATGAATTTTGCTTTTTAAGCTCATCTCTTATTTCTAAGAGTATTTGTTCTTGTGTAGGTCCTTTTGGCGCATCTGCACCTTCTACATCCTCTTTTTGTTTAGTTTTTTCATATGCCCTTAGTACCAGGAATATAAATAAGCCAATAATAATAAAATAAATAATAGCCTGAATCAAATTTCCGTAGGTTAATACAGCGGCTTCAGCTGCTTTTGCAGCCTCCAGGTTTTCATATTGACGGCCATCCAGAGCGATGTATTTCTGTGAAAAATCGACCCCACCGGTTATAATACCTATAATGGGCATAATAATGTCGTCTACTACTGAAGATACGATCTTATTGAATGCTGCGCCAATTACCACCGCTGTTGCCAGCATGATAATATCTTTTTTGAAAAGGAAGGTTTTAAAATCTTTGAAAAAAGCCATAAAAAATTGATTAGTTATTAGGTTGGGCTAATTTATGCAAAAAATCTAATTCCTATTCAGGAATGATTTTCCGGGTAACCCTGCGTTGAATTCCTGTAATAAGTTCGTAGGAAATTGTTCCTCCGGCCCGAGCGAAATCTACAGGATGTTGAGGTCCGCCAAAAATGATCACTTCATCACCTTCTTCACAGTCTATCCCTGTAACATCGATCATAATAATATCCATACAGACATTTCCAACAATAGGAGCGTATTTACCGTTTACAAATACTCCGGCTTTTTGTTTTCCATAAATGCGGTTGATACCATCTGCATGTCCAATGGGTAAAGTTGCGATCTTGGATTCTTTTTCTGTTTTAAAAGCACGATTATAACCTACGCTAGCTCCAGGATCTAGTTTTCTTATTTGAGAGATGATGGTTTTTAGTTTCCCAACCGGTTTTAAATGTGGATCTATAGTTTTGTCATTGCTATAGCCATATAATCCAATTCCGGTTCTAACCATGCTAAAAGCGGCTTTCGGATAATTGATAACTCCTGAAGTATTACAAATATGAAGTAAGGGCTCATAATCAAGATTCTCGATGAGTTGCCAGGTCATTTTTCTGAAAAGATCTATCTGGCTTAACGTAAATTCCCTTTCCTGCCAGTCTTCACTTGCAGCAAGATGGGAGAAAACAGAAGCAATCTTTATACTGTTTGTATTTTTAATCGTTTCAAAAACCCTGGGAATTTCAGATTGATCAAAACCAAGACGATTAAGTCCGGTATTAAGTTTTATATGAACCGGATAATTCTTCTGATTTAATCTTTCCGCAAGGGAAACAAAAGATTCTAGCGTTTTTTGGCTATAAAGATTAGGTTCCAGGCAGTGTTCTATGATTTCTTCAAAATGTGAAGGTTGGGGATGCAATACAAGAATTGGTTTTGAAATCCCATTTTCCCTTAGTCTTATACCTTCTTCAACATAAGCAACCGCAAAATAATCGGTCCCCAGTTCTTCCAGTTTTTTAGCGATCTCTACGGAATCACTTCCATAAGCATGCGCTTTAACTACAGAAAGAAACTTTGCTTCCTTATCTGTTTTTGATCTTAAAAAACGGTAGTTATGCGCCAGGTTTCCCAGATTGATCTCCAGAACAGTTTCTTTAGCTTCAGGCATTTTCCTCTTTGGCTTTTTGATTCAATTCTTCCGCATCGTTTACATCCAGTTTCCTAACCCTTTCTCTAAGCATAGCTTTATAATAGGCCGCCCGACTTAGCGGTTCATATTCTTCATTCTCTCCTAGAAATACCAGATCGTCGTTTATAGCTTTCCTATAGCTGAACTGAGCAAGATTCCCGGTTCGGGTACATACCGCGTGCACTTTGGTAACATACTCTGCAGTGGCCATTAAATTTGGCATCGGCCCGAAGGGATTTCCTTTAAAATCCATGTCAAGTCCTGCTACAATAACCCGAACGCCCCTATTGGCAAGATCATTACATACCGTGACTATCTCATCATCAAAAAACTGGGCTTCATCAATTCCTACTACGTCACATCCATCTGCTAATAATCTGATATTTGAAGCTGAAGGAACCGGGGTGGAACGTATTTCATTAGAATCGTGAGACACCACCATTTCCTCGTCATAACGAGTATCTATAGCAGGTTTAAAGATCTCTACATTCTGTTTAGCAAATTTCGCACGCTTGAGTCTACGGATGAGTTCTTCCGTTTTTCCGGAAAACATCGAGCCGCAAATTACCTCAATCCAGCCAAATTGCTCTTCGTGATTTACTGTATTTTCGAGAAACATTTTGTATTTTTCAAATCGAAACGGGGAAATACCTCTTTCGTATAAAGGTGGAACAAATTTATTAAAAATACAACCCGGTTAAGGGGCGAATCTTTAAAGTTATGAAATGGGCCATACGCAAAGTTTGACTTAAACTAGAATTAATATTTGCGAATCGCATCTGACCGATAAAGAACAAATAAAATAAACAGATGAAAAAGAAAATTGAAGCAGATCTCATTCGAATTGCTGAAAATATCATTCAGAATAAAGGCAAATTAGATGCGAATGTACTGAAAGAAAAAGCGAAGAATCTTTATGAGAAACTTACTGTTTTGGCTTTTATTGAAAAACATCTAGAGGAAGATAATAGCGAAGTAGCAGTAGAAAAGCCTGTTCAGAAAAAAGCTAAAAAAGTCTCTTATGATGAGTTTTATCCTGACGGAACTGAATATAATAAAGATTCTGATGCTATTACGGAGCCAAATACTGAAAAAATAAAGGATATTGTAGCGCAAATGCCTCCGGAAACTGAGAAAGTAGATTCCATGATGAGTCAGATAAATACCGCTCCAGAACCACCAAAATCAGCTGAAACAGGACAGGAGAAAAGGGATTTTAGAAATATTGGTGTAGATTATGATAACCTTCCGGATTTTGAACCGGTGAATCATGTAGAAAAACCCAACAAACCGAGATCTTTAAACGACCGACTTAAAAAAGGTATTAATATAGGTCTTAATCAACGCCTTTCATATATTAAACATCTTTTTGGTGGTGATACAGCCGACTATAACCGTGTACTTTCCCAGTTAAATACTTTCACTAGTCTTGAGGAATCCAGAAAATTTATTGAAAAGGTGGTAAAACCAGATTATAATCACTGGGAAGGGAAAGAGGAATATGAGGAGCGTTTTATGTCTCATATAGAGAATAAATTCAGCAATTAGGATAAAAGGATTTATGGGAAAATTGTTTCTCGTACCAACCCCAATAGGGAACCTGGAAGATATTACTTTTAGAGCGATAAGAGTTTTAAAGGAAGCCGATCTAATTTTAGCTGAAGATACGCGTAACAGTGGGAAGTTATTAAAGCATTTTGAGATCCAGACTCAAATGCACAGCCATCATATGCATAATGAGCATAAAACAGTAGAAGGAATCGTTTCAAGAATCCAGGCTGGAGAAACGATCGCTTTAATAAGCGATGCGGGAACTCCGGCTATTTCAGATCCAGGATTTTTGTTAACCAGGGCATGTGTAGAAGCCGGTGTTGAGGTAGATTGTCTACCCGGGGCCACCGCATTTGTTCCCGCACTTGTAAACAGCGGACTTCCAAACGATAAATTTGTATTTGAAGGTTTTCTTCCTGTAAAAAAGGGAAGACAAACTCGTTTAAAGATTCTGGCCGAGGAAACCAGAACAATCGTTTTTTATGAATCTCCGCATAAATTAATTAAAACTTTAGGCCATTTTACCGAATATTTTGGTGAAGATAGACGGGTTTCAGTTTCCAGGGAAATCACAAAAATGCATGAAGAGACTATTCGTGGGACAGCTTTGGAAGTACTTCAGCATTATACAGATAATCCACCAAAAGGTGAAATTGTGATCGTAGTAGAAGGAAAATCCTGATATTTTGGAAGATCTTTTGTGTACTATTAGAGACTGTAAGGTTTGTAAAAATCATCTTCCGATGGGTGCGAGACCCATCATTGAAGCTGCTAAAAACTCAAAAATTGTATTGATTAGTCAGGCACCCGGTAGGATTGTTCACGAATCTGGTATTGCCTGGAACGATCAAAGCGGTAAAAAACTAAGAGAATGGCTGGGTGTAAACGAAAATATTTTTTATAAGGTAGATAACTTTGCGGTGCTCCCTATGGGCTTCTGCTATCCCGGAAAAGCTAAAACCGGCGATCTGCCCCCACGAAAAGAATGTGCCCCATTATGGCATGATGTTGTATGGAGTGAGTTCAAGAATGTACAGCTAAAAATCATTATCGGTTCGTATGCCGCAAATTATTATCTGGGAAAAGAGCAGAATCTTACTGAGAAAGTTCAGGATTATAAACGATTTCTCCCTGAATTCTGGACACTCCCTCATCCTTCACCGGTAAATAGATTTTGGCGAATGAAAAACCCATGGTTTGAAGAGGGCGTTGTTCCTAAACTTCAGGATAAAATTGCTGAAATTTTAAAATGAAATAATGTTCTTTACAGGAACATTATTTTACAATTTTTGTTCTTATTGATAACAAAATAAATTATATTTGTTATCAATAAGAACAAAATGGAAGAGCTTTTATTATTTCAACAAATATTACTCGAAGGTATTTCCAATAAGACTAGATATCTTTTAGATAAAATAGATTGGTCTAATAGGCTTATCGCTATAAAAGGTGCTAGGGGAACAGGGAAAACAACCCTGCTTTTACAAAGACTTGGTAGGCAGTCTTCTAATAACAGCGAAATGTTATATGCTACTTTAGATGATCTTTATTTTCTGAAAAGCAGTCTTATAGATCTAGCAAAGGAATTCACTTTAAACGGGGGTACCCATTTATTTTTGGATGAAGTCCATAAATATCCCTACTGGTCCCGGGAATTAAAATTAATATACGATCGCTATCCTAAATTGAATATTGTATTCACTTCATCCTCTATGCTTGAAATATATAAAGGAGAGTCAGATTTAAGCAGACGGGCAGTTACTTATGAACTTAATGAACTTTCCTTTCGGGAGTTTTTGGAATTTGGTTATGATATAGAATTACCGGTCTTCCAGCTGGAGGAAATTCTCGATCATCATCAAAATATCTCCAGAGAAATAATTCAAAAACTGGATAGTCCGGTTAAATATTTTCAAGAGTATCTGCAATATGGCTGTTATCCTTATTTTCAGGAAGGTCGCGAAGTATATTTGGGAAAATTATTGCGTACAGCCAGTCTTATTATTGAAACAGATATGAATGTAGTAGAGGGTATCGTATATGAAGATAGTCTCAAAATAAAAAAATTACTGGTTGCTATTGCACAAAGCGCGCCTTTTACTCCAAATATTAGTAAACTCAGCGAGCGTTTGGGCATGAACCGTAAATTTCTTATTCAGGCTATCCGATTATTGGAAAGTGCACATTTGATAATGCAGTTTTTTAAACCGGGAAAGGGGATAGGAACATTTACAAAACCTGAAAAATTATACCTTAACAATCCTAATCTGGTGGTTGCACTTGGAGAAACTAAAGCCGAAAAAGGTACCTTAAGGGAAACTTTTTTTGCCAATCAAATAAGAAATTTTCATCAGGTAAATCTGGCTGAAAAGGGTGATTTTTTGATCGATGAAAAATTTATCTTTGAAGTTGGAGGGAAAAGTAAAAATAATAAACAAATCCAGAATATACCTAATTCGTTCGTAGTTAGGGATGATATTGAAGTGGGTGTCATGAACACGATCCCGCTATGGTTGTTTGGTTTTTTGTATTAAACTCGTTTAATTTTTTTGTAGAACTAAAATTATAAATTTTCAAACTATATGCGCTGGACCTTAAAACCCAAACCTGACCCTATAACTGTAAATTCATTGGCAGAGAAGTTAGGAATTGGAATTCCGGTTGCAAAACTGCTTGTTCAACGAGGCATTTCAAGCTTTAAAGAAGCTAAAAAATTCTTTCGTCCGGATCTAAAAGATCTCCATGATCCATTTTTGATGAAGGATATGGATAAGGCGGTAGATCGTATTGAAAAAGCCATAGAAAATGAGGAAAATATCATGGTATATGGCGATTATGATGTAGATGGCACTACAAGCGTTGCGCTTATGTCCTCATTCCTGAAATTCCGATATCCAAATGTGACCACTTATATCCCAGATCGTTATGAAGAAGGATATGGAGTTTCTTATAAAGGAATAGATTACGCTGCAGATAATGACATCAGCCTCATTATTGCTTTGGATTGCGGAATCAAGGCTATAGAAAAAGTTGCTTATGCAAAAGAAAAAGGAATAGATTTCGTGATTTGTGACCACCACCGTCCCGGTAGTGAAATTCCGAATGCCATTGCCGTATTAGATCCAAAACGGGAAGATTGTAGTTATCCTTATGATGAACTTTGTGGTTGTGGAGTAGGCTTTAAGCTGATTCAGGCAATCACTCAAAAGAATAATGAGCCAGAAGAAGTTTTATTGCCATATCTGGACCTGGTGGCCACCGCCATTGGTGCCGATATTGTACCTATTACGGGTGAGAATAGGATCCTGGCCTATCATGGGCTTCATGTGATCAACGTTGCTCCTCGAAAAGGAATTAAAAGTCTTCTTGGCGACCGCAAGAATGTTAGTATTACTGATGTGGTGTTTATTGTAGCGCCGCGAATTAATGCTGCGGGAAGAATGAAACATGGTCTTCATGCCGTAAACTTGTTAAGCGAGGAGGATGAAGCTATTTCAAAGAAATATGCTGAAGAAATTGAAATTTATAATACTGATAGACGAAGTGCCGATAAAACCATTACTGAAGAAGCAAAACAACAGATCATCAACTCTAAGGAAGAAGATCGCATTACCACCGTTGTTTATGACGAGAATTGGCATAAAGGCGTTATTGGGATTGTAGCTTCAAGACTAACAGAAACCTGGTATAGGCCGACACTGGTTTTTACCAAAAGTGGAGAAAGGCTGGCCGCTTCAGCAAGATCTGTCAAGGGATATGATGTGTATGAAGCTTTGGAAGGCTGTAAAGAACATATTGAGCAATTTGGTGGGCATAAGTATGCCGCCGGACTCACGCTTTTAGAATCTGAATACTTAAACTTCAAAAAGAAATTTGAAGAAGTAGTTTCTGAAACTATAGACAGAAACCTTTTAACACCTGAAATTGGTATTGATGCGGAATTAGATCTAAAAGATATAACCCCTAAATTTTACCGAATTTTAAAACAATTTGCCCCTTTTGGCCCAGGGAATATGTCTCCGGTGTTTATTAGTAGGGGATTGACAGATACTGGTTATGGGAAATGTGTGGGAGAAGATAAAACCCATTTAAAATGTCAGGTAAAACAAGAAGGTTCAAAAGCAACATTTGATGTTATTGGTTTTAACCTGGGAGAAAAATTGGACTTAATAAAAGATGGTAAAAAGTTTGATGCGGTTTATAGTCTGGATGAAAATACCTGGAATGGGAATACCAAAATTCAGTTGAAACTAAAGGATATTAGGGAAAGTGTTTAGGATTAATCAGCACAAATTTTTGTAATTGTTATAACATTGTTTCAAATTTATAAAAATTAGAAAATGGAATCGAATGCAGAGAATAAGTTGAGGGAAGGATGGGAAGAAATGATCAAGAAGGAAATTGAAACCAGCGGTCAGCCTGAAAAATTGATTCCTGATTTTTTTGAAGATGAAGAAACCGATGAGTGTAATGACTAAATCCTTATCAGATTTCGAGAGATACAATTAAAGTGCCTTTTTGAGTGCTTATTATTAAATTTGTAATATGAAAATCGTCAATTTTAGTAATTTTCGTTCAAACCTTAAATATTGGTTTGATAAGGTTGTGGATGATGTTAATGAATTAATTATCAAACGTAAAGGAGGAAAGGATCTTGTTTTGATATCCTTAGATGAATATAATTCATTAAAGGAAACTACTTATTTATTAAGTGGTAAAAACAGGGAAGTTTTATTGAATTCTATTAATGAATTGGAAAGAAGAAAGTCTGATAATAGCCGCCTGTAGATATCATTATGGAAAATAGAGCTTTAACTTATAATTTCTGTAAGCTTGTTATTTTCCCATCAAAAACCGCATAGGTATAATGACTTATCCAGTCGCCGGTGTTGATATATTTGGATTTTTCGTTAAGGTCTATTTCTAATGGTAAATGCCGGTGACCAAATAAAAAGTAATCGTAATGCTTTTTTTCAAGTTTTCTTCTGCAGTATTGGATTAGCCATTCCTTATCTTCTCCTAAAAACTTCTGATCTTCATCTCCCGAGATCATTTTATTTTTTACTGAAAAGTATTGTGCGAGGGGAACACCAAGATCTGGATGCAACCACCTGTAAAGCCATTTGGAAAGCGGATTGGTAAAGACCTTTTTCATTCTTTTGTAGCCTTTATCTCCGGGCCCCAGGCCGTCACCATGGCCTACTAAAAAAGTTTTATTATTGAATTCAAATTCTTTAGGCTGATGATAAACAGGAATATTTAATTCTGTTTTAAAATAATCGTTCATCCACAAGTCATGATTTCCCACAAAGAAATAGATAGGAATTCCGCTGTCTTTTATTTCTGCCAGTTTCCCAAGCGTTCTAACAAAACCTTTGGGAACCACATGTTTATATTCAAACCAGAAATCAAAAAGATCTCCTAATAAAAAAATAGCCGCAGCATCTTTTTTTATCTCATCCAGCCATTTCACAAATACAGCTTCCCTTCTTCGGCTTTCTTCCATAGTGGGTGCGCCAAGATGATTATCGCTTGAAAAGTATATTTTTTTGCCTGGCAGGATATTCATAAATGCTTTGTTCGGGGGTAAAGATATGGAAATATCAATATTTGCAGAATGTCAACCTGAATAATATATCATCTCGACCCAAGGGAGAGATCTCTTTTGAGTCAGAATTGTGCATGAGATTTCTCATTCGCTAAGCTCGTCGAATTGACATTTGGTAAATTGAGATTGCTTCGCTGCACTCGCAATGACTCTAAAGAGCATTGCGCAAGGGATAGCAGCGGTTAGCTCCCGCTTTTCGCGGGACTATGAGCGAATAGCCCGACCCGTAAGGGTTGCGCACTAAGTATTATCACTCGCATACCACTCTGCAAAAGAGGTTTCAGTTTCCTGCAATTTTAGGGAATGTAAATTAATATGTGTAGGAAGGTGTTTTTTAATCTTTTCAGCGAAATCTATTACCATATTTTCGCTCGTAGGCTGATATTCTACCAGGATCACGTCATGCCCTCGATCTTTCAATTCGTTTGCAAGTTCCACGTGAGGAGTGTTTTTATTGAAAACAGTAGCATGATCAAACTGGTCTACAATTTCAGATTTCACGATCTTTTTGAGGTCTCCGAAATCTATCACCATCCCGAATTTCACATGTTCGCTATCGGTAATAGGGGTACCAATTACCGTAACACTTAACTTATAGCTGTGACCATGCACATTGCGACATTTTCCGTCGTAGCCGTAAAGGGCGTGACCGGTTTCGAATGAAAATTGTTTGGTGATTCTAATTTTGCTCATTTCAGCATGTTTTGGTGCAAAGATAAGTGATTTTTCAAGCCTTTATTTTAACAGTTTCAATTTCTTTTCTAGCCTATATTTGTCAAATAATACATGTTATGTTGCAAACAGGAACAGAGCTTTTTGAACAAATGGAATTCAAAGAAAATCCGCTATATGAGCAGATTATTCAGGATATTCTGGAAAAGAAATACAGTATTGTTGATGGTTTCTTTGATTCGGCTGAGGTTGATATTCTTAGAGCGCATTTACTTGAAAAATATGAAGAAGATAATTTCAAGAAAGCGGCGATAGGGAATAAAACCAGTGAAGTTATTGCACGTTCTATTCGTGGGGATTTTATTCTCTGGATCAATGAGGCCGATGCGGGAACAGCCGAAAAAATCTATTTTAACAAGATAAATTCTCTGGTAGATTATCTAAATCGAACCTGTTTTATGGGGATTCTAACTAAGGAATTTCATTATGCAGTCTATCCTGAAGGAACTTTTTATAAGCGGCATCTGGATACCTTTCAGAATGACGGAAGAAGAAAACTTTCCATGGTTTGTTATCTAAACAATGAAGACTGGAAGCCGGAAAATGGCGGAGAACTAAGTATTTACACGAATGAAGGAGCTCGGGAAGAAGAAATAAAGATCTATCCTTTTCCGGGAAGAGTGGTGATCTTTGAAAGTCAGGAACTGGAACATGAGGTAAAACCTGTAAAAGTCCCACGTTTGAGTATTACAGGCTGGCTTAAAACCCGATAATTATTTTCGGAATTTCTTATAAACAAATACTCCAATAAGAACGAGGGCTAAAATTAGCCAAAATCCCATTCCGCTTAAAAAGCTTAAAAACTCCCAGGTATCCTGATCCATCAGTTCTTATATTTTCGTGAATTTCTAACATTCCATCGATAGCGGGCAAAAAAGAACAGAGCCAGAAGCACAATAATTCCCAGCAAATACCAGAAGTTTTCTGTTATGAACTCTTGAATAGTCCATCCCCATTCCTGTACTTCATTAGGATCTTTATCTTTTGGTAAATGTTCCTGTATCATGGTTTAACCTTTAAATTTTTTCTCATAACAATGGCAACGATCAATCCAATTAGTAAGCCTGCTATTAGATATATATTATCTCCTACAAAACTGCCAATATCGTATCCGAATTGATAGGCTTTATCTCCTTGTGACTGCAAAACCAAGCTATTTAATAACATCTTTACTTTTTAAATTTAGCCAACGCTTTCTTTGTAAAGTCTGAAAGTACTAATTCTCCGGAAACTGCAGCCCTTTCGTTTAAAAGTTCTGACCAATGATCAGTGTTTTTCCAAAAGATCTTCTTCATTTCTAAAAGCGCTTGTGGATTGTAAGAGGCTAATTTTTCAGTAAAAATCGATATCTCATTATCCAGATCTTTAGCAGATTCAAAGACCTTAGCATATAGCCCTTTTTCTTTCGCCCAATAGGCATTTTTCCATTCATGTGCTGCAAGGCTTAATTCAGCTAAAGCATCTACACCCATTTTTCTTTCAACAGCGGGAGCGATGACAAAAGGTCCTATTCCTATACTTAATTCAGAAAGTTTTATAGCTGCCGCATCTGTAGCCATGGCATAGTCACAGGCGGCAACCAGACCTACGCCTCCACCAACTGTTTTTCCCTGAACACGACCCACGATGAGTTTTTTACACTTCCTCATAGCATTGATCACATTGGCAAAGCCGGAGAAAAATTGCTTTCCGGTTTCCAGATCTTCAATTTCAATCAATTCATTAAAGGAAGCGCCGGCACAAAAGGCTTTTTCTCCTTCAGATTTAAGCAGGATCACATTCACTTCCTCATTTTCTGAAAGTTGGTTGATCTCTTTCTCCAACCTGTCTAAAAGCACTGAAGGAAAAGAATTACTTGCGGGATGGCCAAATTCTACAGTAGCGATCTTATTTTCAATATTGGTATATAAGCTTCCGTTTTCGCGGCTGGTAGTCATAAATAGTCAGTTTTTATCAAAGTTAAGGATATTGAAGTAAAGCGAAAGACTCCTTAACAGAATCTAAACTTCCTTCTGTAGATATTTCCTTCGGAAATAAATAACCAGCGTACTACTTCTTATAAGCATCCAGACGAAAAAAGCGATCCAGATTCCGTATAATTTCAATCCGAAATAATCTGAAATAAGCAGGGCAGGTGTAAACCCCAGAAAAGTTGCTACTAAAAGTACATTTCGTAAGTATTTCGCTTCTCCGAGGCCTTTAAATATTCCGTCGAACATAAAGGCAATCGCATTGATTGGTTGCATAAGAAGAACAATCCAGAATACAGAAGAGAATAATGCCAGGACACTGGTTTCTTTATTAAATAAAAGTCCAATTTCATCATAAAACAAAGCGCAAATTCCCATTAGAATAAGGGCTATAAAAACGGCATATTTGCTAATTTTTTTGCTCAACTCCCATAGATTCTTATAATCTAATGCTCCCAAGAGTTTTCCGCCAATCGCATTTCCCGCATTCGCATACCCATCAATAAAAAAACTGAAGAAGAGCCAGATATTCATTAAGATACTTTGTGCAGCAATATAATTTTTACCGTAATCTGTAGCATATGCGTTAGCCAGGTAGATCGCAAAATTTAAAGCGGCGGTGCGAACAAAAAGATTTGCGGCCATAAGCAGGAGACCTTTCATTCGTGGATTAATATTAAAACTCAGTTTTAAATGAAACGGTGTCTTTTTGAAGAAAAACCATAGCGCCATAATTAACATGGTTCCCTGGGCGGCAAGACTGGCGTATGCAGCTCCTTTAAGGTGCATTGGAGGAATTAGTCCATCCACTCCATAAACCAGCAAAAAATCCAGTGCAACATTTACTGCAGCTCCAGCGAGACTACACTTCATAGCCCAAAGTGTATTTTGCAATCCTCTAAACACTCCAAAGATGGCAAAAGTAACCAGCGTTAAAGGATAGCCTAAAGCTCGAATTTGATAATAATCTTCAGAATACTGTAAAATCAGTCCGTCTGCATTGTAAGCACTGAAAATAGCTTCAGCAAAAAATGCGGTGAGGCCGTAAATAAGTAAGCTAAATAGAAAATTGAAAAAGATCGCCTGCGGAACGAGTGTTTTTACCGCATGTAGTCTATTTGCCCCCAGGTGTTGGGAAACAATGGCTGAAATTGCTGTTTTTGTCTGGGCTACGATCCAGATGATCGCAGAGAGAAAGGAACCCACGATTCCAGCGGCAGCAAGCGCTTCAATAGAGTTCTCGTCTACATTTCCGATAACAGCGATATCGGTTAAGGAAATGAGCGGCTCGGCAATTCCTGCAATGATAGCGGGAATCGCGATCTTATTGATACTTTTAAAACTGACTGAATTATCCAAGAATGCTTAAACTGAAAGGTAAATATAAAATCCCCTGAATTAAATAAGCAATTCGTAACAATAAAAAGGATGTGCGCTTTGCTTCGGAAAATAGATATCACCCAGGCGCTGATATCCTCGGGTCTCGTAAAATTTTTGATTTCGCTTATTCTGACTGAAAGTATCTAGTCTTACCGATTCAAAATGATGTTTCCGAGCATAGTTTTCAGCAAAATCCATGAGTTTTTGCGCGAAACCTTGCCCCCAGAAATCTGGATGTGTTGCCAGGCGGTGTATATAGATGTTATTATCAGTTTCGCTCAGCCATTTAATAGGAATGTATTCTTCATCCCGGACTTTGGTAATTACAATAATTCCTAAGATATTTTTATTCTTCTCCAGAACGTAAAGCTCCTCTTTCAAAATATCATTGCGAAGCTTTTCAATGGAAGGATAATGTTCGTTCCATTGAAAGATATCTTTCTTTATCATGGCCTTTGCACAGGCTTCGGTTAGCTTTTTCACCTCTGGAAGATTCGTAATATTGGCCTTTTTGATCATTTTAAAGAGAAAAAATAAACATTTCTATATTTGGGAAAAATTGTTACATTTGCCCCTAGTCGGGGGATTAGCTCAGTTGGCTAGAGCGTTTGGCTGGCAGCCAAAAGGTCATCGGTTCGACTCCGATATTCTCCACAAAAAAACCACTGTTTCTGCAGTGGTTTTTTTATTTCTAATCGTCATCAGATTCTCCATATTCATCCCATAAAGATTTGGAATCAGTCTTTAGGAAATCAATACTCTTTTTGATCACGTGTTTAAATTCCTTCGGAAGTTCTTGTTCTTCCCATGGATGTTCAGTTCCAAAAACATGATCGGCATTTTCAACTAGTAATAGCTTTGGTGCCGGGCTCCATTCAAATAAATTTCCTGCTTCTCCAATAGAAACGCTGGTATCACTACTTCCGTGAGCGATTAAATGCGGAATTTGAAGTTTCTTTGCCGCCTTTTTTATATTTAGACGCTCTTTGTTTTCTTTAAAGTTCTTATAAAACTGGTAATGATGAGGTAATTGCTGACCTGTTCTTGTGTTTTTAATATACCGTACACCTTTTTTCTCCCATGCTTCAAGTTCCTTAGTTTCGGGAAAACGGGAAGCAAAGTCTGAAACAGAAGCGAGCGTAATAACTTTTGTAATCCTTTTATCTTCAGCAGCCTTTAGAACAACAATACCTCCCCCTCTTGAATGGCCAATAAGATTAATATTATCTGGCTTAATTTGTTTAGCGAACTTAAAGTCGGGTAGAAGTGTCCAATCTATTACAGATTGCAGATCATCTAATTCAATAACATAATTATTATCACCAAAGGCTTCAATATTTAGAAATTTTGTAGGGTTCTCTGCATCAGTACCGTTATGGCTAAAATTGAATTTAAGGAAGAAAAAGCCTTCGTCAGCAATTTGCTCACCCATTTTATCCCATGCACCCCAGTCTTTAAAACCTTTGTAGCCATGACAAAAAATAACGATTGGTTTTGGTTTACCATCGTCCTTAAAAATAATATCGGCTGCTATAGGTTTATTGTGTTTGCCATCTATGACAATATTCTTTTCTCTAGAAACTTCCATATTTCTTTTTTATTTCCTTTTCTATAAATGGAATCTCCGGATTACAGATTTCCATAATTAAATTCTTTAATTCATTTTGGAACATTTCTAAAGTTTCCCCAGTAATTAAAGAGTCTTTTTGTCGTGTTCCAGCTTCTCTTTTTTCAAACTTTAAAAATCCTGACTTTAAATTTTTAAAGGAAACAATCCCTGCTTCGGCGGGGAATTTAAGACCTTTCTCGAGCGCAATCAAGGAGGCGTAAGTTAAAACCTGAAAACTTTTTGAGTAATTGTCATAATCTTTTGTTATTTCCCCCCAATCAGTGACATTCAGATTTCTAGACTCCACTTTTCCGGTCTTATAATCTATAATTCTGGGGGTAGATTTAGAATTTTCAAAGCGGTCTACTTTTCCGCGAAGATAAACCGAAAAAGGCAATTTTTCGATAGGAAGTTTTACTTTGAGGTCTTTTTCGATTTGAATTATTTGAATCTCTTCTCCTTGTTTTAATCTTTTTAATTCGAATCTCAGGAAATTGTGCAGATAGCGTTTGGCGACTTCAAAAATTAAAAGGTTTTTTCCCTTCTCCAGTGGTATTTTGCTGTAGGTTTTAGAGAATTCATTTGCGATTTCACGATCTGCAATTTTTATAAAACCCTGAATAATCTCTTCAGTAATTAATTTTCCTTCATAAGGTTTATAGAGATTTTCCAGAGCATCATGAACTACCGTACCTAAAGTATTGAAAGCTACTGTTTCCTCAACTTCTTCCTGATCCCTGACTCCCAGAACATATTGATGATAGAAATCAAGCGGATTCCTGATATAAGTAGTAAGTGCCGAAGGGGAAAACCCGGAATTTGCCAGGGACTTCAATTTGTCCATGATTTCAGGAGTTTTCCTTACCTCTTTCAGATTCTTGTTAATTCCTGGTACTTCGGGACTAATGAGTAGTTTTCTAAGAGTATGAGTTTTAAGATTTTCAATTTCCAGTTGGGTTATGAACCTGCTCTTTTCACCGGAATTTAAACCATCTGCCTCCGTGTTATAAAGCAAATACACATTTTTAGCCCTTTGTAGCAATCTGTAGAAATGATAGGTATATACAGCGTCTTTTTCCCGGTAAGTAGGGAGTTTGTATTCCTGTTTAAGATCATAAGGAATAAAAGAATTATCAGATTTTCCCGCGGGCAAAACTCCTTCATTCAATGAAGTGATAATTACCGTTTCAAAATCTAATGCCCGGGATTCCAGCATTCCCATTAATTGAAGACCCTGAAATGGTCTTCCCTGAAAATCCAGGGTTTCGGTGCCTACCATCTCTCTATAAAATCCATAAAGCGATTTTATTGTTTTAAGATGGGGATAGGTTTCATTAAGGTTTTGCAGTTTATTAAAAAGAATATGGAAATGGTATAGAAACTCCAGAGCGATTTTGTCTTCTTCCTTTTTTAAATGGGTTTTTAGATTCTGAATTATCTGCTGAACATCTGAAATGAATATTGAAACAGCGTCATTTTTTGGGTTGAAGCAGGCAGTAATCAGTTCTTTTATTTCGGTTGGAAAAGAGGAAATAATCTTTTTGGGTTCTAAATAGATCAGGTTTTCTGAATTTATTTTGATTATTAACTCTTCAGCATAATTTTTCAGAATAGGATTAAAAGATGGATGGTTAATGATTGAAATTACATCCTTATAATAATAGGTATCCGTCTTATTAATATGAATTTGGAAAAGACTTTCGAAAAGTGAATTTATAGGGGCATTTTTCACCGGAAACCCCATAGTGATATTCAAATCCTGTATTTCCTCCGGTAATGAATTTAAGACAGGTAAAAGTAACTCCTCTTCACCAAGAACAATGGCGGTATTTTCCAGTTGGGCGGAGTTAAGATTAGTCAATATTTCTCCAAGGTATTTTGCCTGGCCAATATTTTTAGGAACTCCTATTAGTTCAAATTGTTTTTCTTTTCCAAAGTTCTCTGATAATTCATTTGGTTCATTATCCTGGTAATATTTCCAGTTCTTAAAATAATCTCTAATGAAAATAGAGGCTCCATGAGCTGGATCTTTGTAGAAAGTTTTATCCAAATCCCAGTAAATTTCAGCTAATTTGGTTTCTAGTAAATTTTGAATAATTAATTGTTCGGAAGCGTTCAAGGCATTAAAACCTATAAATACATGTTTTTGCTTGTGAGTTGCCGCATAGTCGGTGATGTTTTCTGCAGCCTTTCTGTAAATAAGGCCTTGATATCCCTGGTTTTTAGAAAGTAATTTCCTGGACAGTGCCTCGTAAAAACCAGGTAGATTTTTCCAGAATTTCAAGTATCTCTTAATTAGGTCGGTTTTTTCATCTTTCAAATACCAGTGATTTATATCCTGAATTCCGGCTAAGTAGTTAAAAAATGGTTTATAATCAATGAGGTAACGATCAATTTCATTAAAGTCATGGATAAGGTTTTGAGCCCAGGTTATAAAGGTTTCAAAGTCTTCCAGGCTATTTTCTTCAGTTAGATCTTCATATACATCATAAAATTCGAAAAGACTGGAAGTATTATCTATAGATTCCAGACCCGAGACGACTTCAGTAAATTCTTCAATGCTATAAATAGTAGGAGAAAACAGGTTTTTATCTGAGATGGAAGAGAGCTCTTTGATAAGATAGGATCCAGCTCTTTTACTGGGAAGTATAAAGGTAACTTCAGATAAAGGAGTGCCTGAATTTTTAAGTTTCTGTAGAACTTCGCGTATAAATGATTCCATACGCCTAAAATAAAAAACGCCCCGCAATGCGGGGCGTTTTCTGTTATGATTTATTCAGAAAGATTATTTTTTGTCTTTAGACTTATCTTTCATCTCTTTGTCTTTGTCAAGAGAAATTTCAACACGTCTGTTATCCTGTCTTCCTTTTGCAGTACTGTTAGTAGCAATAGGTTGAGTTTCACCGTAACCTTCAGAAGTTAATCTTTTTGCAGGAATACCGTTTTGCTCTAACCAAGTAGCTACAGATGCAGCACGCTCTTTAGAAAGTTTCATGTTATAAGAATCACTACCAGAACTATCTGTATGTCCCTCAATGTGGAAGATAGTAGTAGAATACTCATGCATGATATCATGGATTGATTGAAGTGCTTCTTCAGATTCTGGTCTGATAGTCGCTTTGTTCAAGTCGAAAAGTACAGTCTTAGAATACTCATTCAATTCAGAAATTACTTCAGCAGTTGGTTCTGGACATCCGTTAGATGCAGCAGGACCAGCTTCTTCTGGACAATCGTCATCTTTATCAAGAACTCCGTCACCGTCAGTATCAGCCCAAGGACATCCGTCGTTTTCAGCAGGACCAGCTTCGTCTGGACAGTTATCTTCATCATCTCTTACACCATCACCATCAGCATCTGGACAACCGTTCATTTCAGCAAGACCAGCAACTTCTGGACAATCATCATCAGGATCAGCTACACCGTCACCATCAGAATCAGGACATCCGTCAAATTCAGCAAGACCAGCTTCATTAGGACAAGCATCCTGACGATCTTCGATTCCATCACCGTCAGTATCAGGACAACCGTTGAATTCTTCTAGACCTGGTTGTTCTGGACATTCATCATCTTTATCATAAATTCCGTCACCGTCAGAATCAGTTCCTCCGAACATAAATTTGATTCCAGCAGCATGTTGGAAATGTTGAGCTCCATCAGTATCAAATGTATGCTTGTATTTAGATTCAAGTGTTAATGCAATGTTGTCTGAAAACCAAAAGTTAACTCCAGCCTTACCGTTTAAGGTAGGGTTGCTAAAATTCTCAAGGTCAGATCCGTCTTGATCACCAATCCAGGTATAACCACCACCAATACCAAGAACGGGATCAATCCACCCATCGTTAAGTAAAGCTCTAAGGCTATAATCTGCACTAAGATCAACAGCATAGTATGATAAATCTCCAACAGATCTATCTCCATACTTATCAATTTGGTTGATAGAACCACTTATTTCACCAACAAATCCAGCTCCAATATATCTGGATACAGATAATTTAGAAACCGCTGGTAGAATATTCCAGTGATCTCCAGTATTGAAGTATTCGTCGAACATACCGCCAAGAGGTGCGTCTTCACCAGTTGGGTAGAAGTCAACTGCATTGGTACCTATACCAATTGCCCATGGGTTGTCGGCATCCTGTGCCTGAACCGAAGTAAAGCCCAAAAACAGTAGTGAGGCCAGTACAATTTTGCTAAGATGTTTCATATTTAATAGTTTAGTTTTAAGTGTTAATTGTAAGCAAAAGTATATGCTTAATGCATATTAACAAAAGTAAAAATAATAAAGTTTTCTTAATTACAGCGCCCTTCCAAAGGATTTATAAGGTTTTTATTAACTGATTATCAACCGTTTTGGCGATGAATTAGAAAAATTTTAATGTGAAAAAAAATTAAATAACCTTTAATTCTTTTCCTACTTTCTTAAAAGCCGCAATAGCTTTGTCTAAATGTTCTTTATTGTGAGCGGCAGAAAGTTGCACTCTAATTCTAGCTTTTCCCTTAGGAACTACGGGATAAAAGAATCCAATCACATAAATTCCTTCTTCCAGTAATTTATCAGCCATGTCCTGAGATAATTTAGCATCGTGAAGCATTACTGGAACGATAGCTGCCTCTCCATCTATAATTTCAAAACCAGCTTCTTTAATTTCTTTTTTGAAATAAGCTGTGTTTTCCTTTAACTTTTTACGCAGACTATCATCATTTTTGAGCATATCAAATACTTTGATCGAAGCCCCTACAATAGAGGGTGCCAAAGAATTTGAAAACAAATAGGGTCTGGATCTTTGTCTTAAGATCTCAATGATCTCTTTTTTGGCAGTTGTATAACCGCCCATTGCACCACCGAGTGCTTTACCTAATGTTCCGGTAATAATATCTACCCGGTCTAAAACCCCTTTTTCTTCAGGAGTTCCAATTCCCTTCTCTCCTATAAAACCGGTAGCATGACATTCATCTATCATTACCATCGCATCATATTTATCTGCGAGGTCACATATTTTATCCAAAGGAGCTACTAATCCATCCATAGAAAACACACCGTCGGTAACAATTAATTTGAATCTGGCTCCTTTCTCATTCGCATCTATCAATTGTTTTTCCAGGTCTTCCATATTCCCGTTTTCGTAACGGTATCTGGCAGCTTTGCACAGTCTAACGCCGTCAATAATTGAAGCATGATTGAGAGAATCAGAAATTATGGCATCTTCTTTTGTTAATAGCGGTTCAAAAATCCCTCCGTTCGCATCAAAACAGGCAGCATAAAGTATCGTGTCTTCAGTTCCGTAGAAATCGGAAATCTTTTGTTCCAGTTCCTTGTGAATATCCTGAGTTCCGCAAATAAAACGTACGCTGGACATTCCAAATCCGTGGGTATCCATAGTATCTTTTGCGGCTTGAATTACTTCAGGATGTGAAGACAATCCCAGGTAATTATTAGCACAGAAGTTAATCACTTCCTGGCCTGATGCTATTTTTATAACGGCATCCTGAGGCCCGGTAATAATCCGTTCCCTTTTATAAAGTCCGTCATCTTTGATTTCTTCAATTTCCTTTTCTAAATGTTCTTTTATTTTTCCGTACATATTCGTTTATTTTTCTTCTAATTATTTTGCAACATAGTCAACATAAAATTATATACCGACTCAATTCACAAATTTAAACTTCTTTTATACATTCTTGATAAGAATAGGATTATTGGTATAGACCAACAAGCATTTATCTACATTATACCCCATTTCACTCAAAGCATCCGAATAATTTGAAATTTGCTTTGTATGAGTATCTACAAATCCTCCGGTTTTATAGTCGATAATAGTAATATTCTTTCCGTCGATATTTATCCTGTCTGGCCTTAAGCGTTTACCTTCTGTGGTGATAATCTCTTTTTCATTAAGATTTTTTGTTCCGCCGGTATAATATTGATGTAATTCTGGATGATTTATAATTCCTGAAATAAGATCTGTAATTTCTCTTTTAGATGCTTTAGTGATCATTCCTGAATTTATTGCCCAGATAACTGCTTTGTCAAGATCTGCAGAAGTATTGATTTGTGCCAGGATCTCATGAGCAATCTCCCCTTTCTCAATGGCTTCCTGTTGTTTAGAATCCCATAGCGAGCCAGATCTTGTAACAATATGCACGGCTTTATTTTGAGTGGAGGATGAGTAGTAATGCTTATTGGAAATACTAAAATTTCCGGCTTTTTTTGATTCAATTAATTTTTCTGAATCCCCAAATTCATATTTCAAGCTATCATTCCATTTACCAGTAGATCTGAGATAATTGATAAGTAGATCAGGAATATTGGGAGAATTCTTGGCTTTATCGTGATAATTGGAAAGAATATATAATTGTTGGGCAGCCCTGGTTGATGCAACATACAGTACATTTAACGTATCCAGTTCATTTTTGTAGATCAGGTCATTATATTTTGCTGCCGCATTCTCGTTCCAGTTGAGCATTTTCTGAGATGCGCTTACATAAGCGACAGGGATGTTTTCATCATTTATATTTAACCATAAATTATCATTTCTGGTATCCTGAAGGTCTGAATTTGCAAATGGATATATCACCACCGGGAACTCCAATCCTTTAGATTTATGAATGGTCATGATCTGCACCGCATTGTCTGTTTCGGGAACCACAATGCTGAGTTTATCTTTTTTCTGATCCCATTTTTCAAGAAAATCATTCAGACTGTTCGAAGTTTTTTGAGAGGTTTCAAAAACAAAATCCAGAAAGAATTGAATGTAAGCATCAGATTTTTCAACTAAATGAAAACTTTTAATGATATACTCAATAGATTCATATAAGGAGAGTCTTTTAAGCTGCTCCATTTCAAACTGAACATTATAATCTGAAAGCCAATCGAAGAATTCTGCTCCATTTTTTGGTAAATTTTGCAAAAGGATTTGATGAGTTTCTTCAGGAGCTACATAAGTTTCAGCTAAATAATCAAAAACCTGGAGTTTTAATTGGTCATCCTCAGAATTCACAGAGAATGCAAGGAGATTTACTATAAACTGGACTTTTTTCGATTGGGAAAGAAGCAAGGTTTCAGACGAAATTACTGAAATTGAATGCTCGTTTAGAAATTCGGCAATGGCTACACCTTCACTCTTTTTTCTGGTTAAAATGCAAATGTCTCTTCTGTTAAGGCCTTTTAAATCCAGGTTCTTTATGATTTCCAGGATCTTTTTAGGATAGATTTCAAATTCTTCCTCCCGGTTATCGGCTTCTACAAATTCAATATTCACATAACCGAAATCTCCTTTTTTAGGTTTTTGAGCAGACGCTTGAAAAAGCTCAGCATATTCTGGAAAACTAATTATAGATGCAGCAAACTGAAAAAAACTGTTATTGAAATTCACAATTTCAGAACCACTTCTAAAATTGTCGGGGAGATTTACCACCTTTTGTTCCGTTTGAAAAGGTGTTATCTTTAGGTTGCTAAGGTCTAATAATTGCTCAGCTCTTCCGCCACGCCACCTGTAAATACTTTGTTTGGCATCACCAACGAGCGTAAGTCCCGCAGCTTCGGCAGAATCTAACTTGTTGCCAATTAAAGGAATTAAATTTTCCCATTGCATAGTAGAAGTATCCTGAAATTCGTCTATAAAATAATGTTGATACCGTTCACCAAGCCGTTCATATATAAAAGGCACCGGTTGATCTTTTACCTGCTCACTAATTTTTGGATTGAATTCTGAGATAAGGACTAGATTTCTATCTTTTTTAATCTCTTGGACTTCACGGTTTATTTCATTTAATAAAGACAATTGTACCAGGTTTTTCCTTATTTCATTGAGAAATTCAATTTGGAAAAAAGCTTGCCTGGAAGCATTAAATATTTCGGCTATATCACTTTGAATAGAATCGAGAGCAATTTTAGCGACTTCACTTGCTTTCTTCGGATATAATGGCTGGTCTCCAATTTTTTCTGCCCATTTAGCATTAAAATTTACAGATGTATTTCCAGATTGAAGTTTTCTGAAATGTTTGGGCACATATTGCCCGCTAAAATCTGTTTCCTGGATGTCATTATTCTGTATAAGTTCAAAAAATGAATCTGCAGTAAGTTTTAATGTTTCTCCGGCAATTTTAATGTCAGATCGCAACTTCTTACCAAATTTCTCAAAATCCTCTAAGCTTTTATTCCTTAGTTGTTCAATAGGTTTTTGGTGGTTCTCATTAATTAAGAGTTTCGAAATACTAAAAAGATCCCGACTAATATCCCAGCTTTTATCGTCATCGGTTTTAGATAGCGTATAGTCTACAAGAACTTTTGTGAGTTTTTTATCTGAACCTGCACGACTAATCAAACTATCTACTGCTTCCAGTAAAATTTCATCGGCACTAAGTTCTACCTCAAAATTCATCGGGATGCCAAGATCTCGTGCAAAGGTTCTCAAAACCCTGTGTGTAAAACCATCGATAGTTGAAATTTCAAAAGCAGCATAGTTATGGATAATACTCTTTAAAATTTCAGCAGATTTAGTTCTGATGCACTCTGTTGAATACCCAGTTTCTTCAATAATTGCTTTTAAAAGCGGATTATTTTCTGAAGAAACTTCTGCTTTCGAGAATTCAGAAAGACTTTCTATGATCCTGGTTTTCATCTCTCCCACAGCTTTATTCGTAAAAGTTATCGCCAGAATATTTTTATATCGATCTCTTTTTTTAGAAGAATATAGTATGATGAGATATTCCTTTACGAGGGTAAAGGTCTTGCCCGAGCCAGCAGAGGCATTATAAATAGTAAAAGAGTTTTTCAAAGAAATATTATTATCTAAATTAACTACAATTGTGAAACTTTAAATTTAAAATAAAAATGACTTTTAATGTGTAGATGCTTTTAAGTATTTTATAACACTAAATAATTTCCATTAAATACCTGAATAGCTAAATTTGGGTGAGTTTAAGTACTAATCACTAAAAAATCAGATAATTATGTCTTTTGAATTACCAAAATTAAAATATGCTTTTGATGCATTGGAGCCACATATAGATGCGAAAACTATGGAAATTCACCATGGTAAGCACCATGCGGGTTATACTAAGAAACTAAATGCCGCAATCGAAGGAACCGATATGGATGGAAAAAATATCGAGAACATTTTGAAAAATCTTGATAAGTCTAATAAAGCAGTTCGTAACAACGGTGGTGGATTTTACAATCACAGTTTATTCTGGGAAATTATGTCTCCTGATGGAGGTGGAAAGCCAGAAGGTGAACTTGCAAGCGCGATAGATGCTGCTTACGGTTCTTTTGAAGCTTTTAAGGAAGAATTTTCAAAAGCTGCGGCAGGACAGTTTGGTTCTGGATGGGCTTGGCTTTGTGTACATAACGGAGGTAAAGTAGAAGTTTGCTCAACTCCAAATCAGGATAATCCACTTATGCCAGAAGTAGGTTGTGGTGGAGCTCCAATTTTAGGACTTGATGTTTGGGAACATGCTTATTATTTAAATTATCAAAATAAGCGTCCAGAATATATTGATGCCTTCTTTAATGTAATAGACTGGAAAGAAGTTTCAAGTAGATATGCTAAGGCAAAATAATATTATTAAAACTATTTATATAGCATAGAAAAGGCCGCAGATGCGGCTTTTTTTATGCACTTATCTGAGTTAACGCCATAAAAAAAGGCGGAATAAATTCCACCTTTCTTTGCCCCAAATCTACCATGAACTTAACCTACTTATGCTATGGTACAATAAATATATATCGAATTATCTTCTGAAATTTAATTTTTAGACGAAATACCCAGATATTAGTTAAATAGCTGTTTTTTAGTTTTTTGAGTGTTTGATCGATTAATTTTCTGGTTATAACTAGTTGATACTTCATTTTATGTCATAAAAAAAGGCGGAATTAAAATTCCACCTTTTTTTGCCCCAAATCTACCATGAACTTAACCTACTTATGCTATGGTATATTAAAGATAATAAGAATCTATCTTCGATTTTGTTTTTTTAGATGAAGTGCCTGTAAATTAGTTAAAATACTGAAATTCAAAAAAGTGAAAAATAATTAAGGGATATTTTGCTACAAATTTGGAGTTGAGTAGAAATAAAAAAAGGCGGAATAAATTCCACCTTTTTTTGCCCCAAATCTACCATGAACTTAACCTACTTATGTTATGGTATCACTAAAGTATATAGAAATGAACAACGCACAAAGAATATTAGACCAAGTGCAGTTATATTAGTTAAAAGGTATAATTTTAATAAGCTCGTCCCTCTTTCCCTTCGAAAAAGTTCATAAATGCTCTATTTACAACCCGGTTACCTCCTGCAGTGGGATAGTTTCCGGTAAAATACCAATCACCGAGGTTTTTGGGACAGGCCAAATGTAGATTATCTACCGTTTGATAAATAACTTTTACCTCTGCATTCACATCTTCATCACATAACAATTCTGAAATTTTATCAGAAATTTCTTCATCGGTAAAAGGATCATAAATTTCCTTTACAAAATTTTGAACATCCTTATCGTCCAGGTCTACCTGTTCTTTACATTTATTGTAAACTTTTTCTACAATGTCGTATTGGTTATTATCCTTTAAAAGTTCAAGAGCCGCTCTAAAAGCTACCAGACCTTCTAATCTGGCCATGTCTATTCCGTAACAATCTGGATATCTAATTTGTGGTGCAGAAGAAACTACTACGATCTTTTTAGGTTTTAACCTATCCATCATTTTAATGATACTCTTCTTTAAAGTAGTTCCCCTAACAATACTATCGTCTATAATTACCAGATTGTCTTCTGGTTTTACCACACCATAAGTAACATCATAAACATGTGCAACCAAATCATCACGACTGCTGTCTTCAGTAATAAAAGTTCTAAGCTTTACGTCTTTGATGGCAATCTTCTCTGTCCTCAATCGGTGAGAAAGTATTTCCTGAAGTCTTGCATCGGTCAAGGTTTCCTTCTCCTCCAGGATAGCTTCATTTTTTTGCTTATTTAATTCATCCTGTGCAGCTTCCACCATTCCGTAGAAAGATGTTTCAGCTGTATTAGGGATAAAGGAAAAAACAGTTTTAAGGGTATCGTGATTTATAGATTTTAAAACGTCTGGCATTAGAAGTCTACCCAGCATTTTTCGTTCTTCATAGATCTCAGCATCACTACCTCTGGAAAAATAAATTCGTTCAAAAGAACATGCTTTTCTTTCCAGTGGTTCTAAAATTTCTTTGATAGAAACATCACCATTTTTCTTGGTGATAATGGCATTTCCGGGAGGCAGTTCATGTACATCTTTAAAATCTACATTAAAAACCGTCTGTATTACCGGTCTTTCTGAAGCTACCACCACCACTTCATCATCTTTGTAATAATATGCAGGCCTAATGCCGGCGGGATCTCTAAGTACGAATGAATCTCCATGTCCAATCAAACCGGCCATTGCATAACCACCGTCCCAATCTTTGGAGGATTTTCTGAGGATCTTGGCAACATTTAGTTTTTCTGCTATTACCGGTGATGCTGTAACCTTTGAATACCCTTGCTTTTTTAGCTTCTTATATAACTTACGAACTTCATCATCCAGAAAGTGACCAATCTTTTCCATCACGGTAACCGTATCGGCTCTTTCTTTAGGATGCTGACCAAGCTCCACAAGATTATTGAAAAGCTTATTCACATTAGTCATATTAAAATTCCCGGCCACAATAAGATTACGATGCATCCAGTTGTTCTGTCTAAGAAATGGATGTACGCTTTCTATGCTGTTTTTCCCAAAAGTCCCGTATCTCACATGGCCTAAAAAGACCTCTCCCAGGTAGGGAATATATCTTTTTTGAAGCTCTGTGTCATCCGCATATTCGGGATTGGCTTTTATTTCATCATTGATCCTTTCATTGATCTGCGCAAAAATATCCTGTATAGGTTGCGCCTGATTAGAACGAACCCTGCTTATATAGCGTTCTCCGGGTATTGTATTGAGTTTGATGCTTGCAAAACCAGCACCATCCTGCCCGCGGTTATGTTGCTTTTCCATCATCAGGTACATCTTATTTACACCATAAAATGCTGTACCATATTTTTCCTTATAATAATCAAGAGGTTTTAAAAGCCTTATATGTGCAATTCCGCATTCGTGTTTTAAAGCATCACTCATATCGTAGTTTCCTTTAGGAATAAGTTTGTTGTGTTGGTCACAAAAAAAGCCCTGAAATTACAGGGCGTTATGTTAATCTAGTTGTGTTTCAAATTGTGTTAATTTCCTGAACTTGTCCAGCCTTTTATCCACCTGCTCACCTGTTAGGGATTGCATCCTTTCTGTTCCAAATTTTTCAACGCAGAAAGAAGCGAGATTAGAACCATATATAATGGCACTTTTCATATTTTCAAAAGAAATATCTCCGGTTCTGGCAAGATATCCTATAAATCCGCCAGCGAAAGTGTCACCTGCGCCCGTTGGATCAAAAACTTCTTCTAATGGAAGCGCTGGAGCAAAGAATATCTGATCTTTATGGAAAAGTAAAGCGCCATGCTCCCCTTTTTTAATGACTACATATTTTGGGCCCATTTCTTCGATCTTTCTGGCAGCCTTCACTAATGAATATTCACCTGAAAGCTGTCTTGCTTCCTCATCATTAATAGTAATTACATCTACTTTCTCGATTACTTTCATCAAGTCTTCCAGGGCATTGTCCATCCAGAAATTCATGGTATCTAAAACTGTAAGTTTTGGATTTTCTACCTGCTCCAGAACGCTTAGCTGAACTAAAGGATGTAAATTTCCTAACATTACAAACTCTGCGTCTTTATGCGACTCCGGTACAACGGGGTTGAAATCTGCAAGCACATTAAGTTGCGTGTCCAGTGTATCTCTGGTATTAAGGTCATTATGATATTTACCACTCCAAAAGAATGTTTTACCACCTTTTACAATTTCAATACCTTCTATATCTATATTGTTCTTTTTAAGAAGATCTAAATATTCATCAGGGAAATCTTCTCCAACTACTGAGACTACAGCGCTGTTAATATCAAAATTTGAAGCGGAAAGTCCAATGTAAGTGGCTGCACCACCTAAGATTTTATCGGTTTTTCCAAAAGGAGTTTCAATAGCATCGAACGCAACGGTTCCAACAATAAGTAATTTACTCATAACGGGTTTTAAATTGACGCTGCAAATATACAGTTTGTTTTTCAAGGTATAAACCTCAAATTAGTTCAATATGTTAAGCTTTGTAACCGGTGTCTTCTAAGAGGTCTTTCCCTTTAGATGCCATCACGGCTAAAGCATCGCAACGTTCATTCTGAGGATGATCATTATGGCCTTTGATCCATTGAAATTGAACTTCATGTCTTCGGAAAACTTTTAAAAATGCTTTCCATAGATCAGTATTTTTTCGATTTACAAAATTCTTCTTTTCCCAATTAAACACCCAGCCTTTATTTACTGCATCTGCCACATATTTCGAATCTGTAAAGACTTTTGCCGGAGTCCCCGGGTTTTTGAGTTTACTGATGGCGACAATTACAGCCATTAATTCCATGCGGTTGTTTGTAGTAAGCTTAAAGCCCTGGGCATATTCCTTTTTATAGGGTTTGCCAACCCATTCCATGACCACTCCAAAACCTCCGGGACCTGGATTACCTCTTGCAGCGCCATCGGTGTATATATGAACTTTGGGAGTTTGCATTAGTTATTATCTTCTAATATTTGCTGAATTACTTCCGGGAAGTGCTTATACTCTAATTCGTGAATTTTTCCTGCGAGACTTTCAGCTGTATCATGATTTTCTATGCTAGTTGTTGCCTGAAAAATAGTATTTCCTTCATCATATTTTTCATTTACAAAATGAATGGTAATACCGCTTTCAGTTTCTTTTTCAGCAATGATCGTTTCATGTACTTTATTGCCGTACATCCCTTTTCCGCCGTATTTAGGCAATAATGCTGGATGAATATTTATTATTTTATCTGGAAATTCCTCTATGATATTTGATGGGAATAACCATAAAAATCCTGCGAGAACAATAAGATCCGGATCAATATCTTTTAAGATGTTTAGCACATCATTTGTATGGTACAGGGCTTCTTTATCAAATAAAAGCGCTTTTACATTAAGATCATGCGCACGTTTTAAAACTCCTGCAGATCTGCGGTTGGAAAGAACCGCAACAACCTCAATATTTTTGGATTTCTGGAAGTATTTTATGATATTTTCGGCATTGGTACCGGAACCGGAAGCAAAAATTACAATCTTTTTTGTGTTCGTACTTTCTTTATCACTCAAAATAAGCTTGTTAACATTTATTAGGATGTAAAATTAATTGCTTTCAATGAATTTATGTAAATTACCACCACATTTTTAGAGGAAAAATCGGTTTTAAAATAAAGTTTTTTATTTTTGCCACCTAATCAAAATTAAAAGAATAAAATTATGTCAGACATTGCATCAAGAGTAAAAGCTATCATCGTTGACAAATTGGGAGTTGACGAAAATGAAGTTGTAAACGAAGCCAGCTTCACCAACGACTTGGGTGCTGATTCACTAGACACAGTAGAATTGATCATGGAATTCGAAAAGGAATTTGACATCCAGATCCCAGACGATCAGGCAGAGAACATTGCTACTGTAGGTCAGGCAGTTTCATATATCGAAGACGCTAAAAAATAAATCAACACACCATATGGAGTTAAAGCGAGTAGTAGTTACAGGCCTTGGTGCCTTAACCCCAATTGGTAACAATTTAGAGGAATATTGGGAGGGACTTATAAACGGTAAAAGTGGTAGTGCGCCTATCACTTATTTTAATGCCGAAAAGTTCAAGACTAAATTCGCTTGCGAACTCAAAAACTTCAATCCGCTAGATCATTTTGATCGGAAGGAAGCAAGAAAGCTTGATAGGTTTGCTCAATATGCCATGGTATCGGCAGATGAAGCTATTCAGGATTCCGGGATAGACCTTAATACCGTAGACAAATATCGCGTTGGCGTAATTTGGGGAGCGGGAATAGGAGGCCTTGAGACTTTCCAGAATGAAGTTATTAATTTTGCAGAGGGCGATGGCTCTCCAAGATTCAATCCTTTCTTTATCCCGAAAATGATTGCAGATATTGCCCCTGGTAATATCTCCATCAAACACGGGTTTATGGGAGCGAATTATACTACTGTGTCGGCTTGTGCATCTTCAGCAAATGCTATGATAGATGCGCTAAACAATATTCGTTTAGGTCACAGTGATATAATCGTTTCAGGAGGATCTGAAGCAGCAGTTACTTTAGCAGGAATGGGCGGATTTAACGCAATGCATGCCCTTTCTACTAGAAATGATAGTCCTGAAACAGCGTCAAGACCTTTTGATGCTACCAGGGATGGATTTGTACTTGGTGAAGGTGGTGGTGCGCTTATATTAGAAGAGTATGAGCATGCGAAAGCCAGAGGTGCCAAGATATATGCTGAAGTAATGGGCGGAGGTTTATCCTCAGATGCTTATCATATGACTGCACCGCATCCTGAGGGTGACGGAGTAGTTGCGGTAATGAAAAATTGCCTGAAAAATGCCGGACTAAAACCGGAAGACGTAGATGCGATTAATACGCATGGAACTTCAACACCACTTGGTGATGTTGCTGAACTTAAAGCAATAACCAAGGTTTTTGGAGATCATGCTAAAAAAATCAATATCAATTCTACCAAGTCTATGACCGGGCATTTACTGGGAGCAGCTGGAGCAATTGAAGCTATTGCGGCAATTCTATCCATGAAATATGGAATTATACCTCCAACTATTAATCATGAAAATATTGACGAGAATATCGATCCTGAACTAAACCTTACGTTAAATAAGGCTCAGAAGAGAGAAGTTAATGTAGTAATGAGTAATACATTTGGGTTTGGCGGGCATAATGCCTGTGTAGTGTTTAAGAAACTTGACGAATAGACAATGAGCGTTATTCGTAACATATTAAATTCCCGTTCTTCTAAAGGCGGGAATTTTTTTAATATACTTACTCAAATTCTCGGATTTAAACCTAAATCCATTTTACATTATAAAAAAGCCTTTACTCATCGTTCTTTAAACCGAAGGGATGAAGATGGAAACGCCATCAATTTTGAACGTATGGAGTTTTTAGGCGATGCCATGCTAAGCGCTGTGGTTGCTTCTCATTTGTTTAAAGCCGTTCCCGGAGGAAATGAAGGTTATCTAACCAAAATGAGATCTAAAGTGGTTAGCCGGAAGCATTTAAATGAACTAGGGAAAGATTTGGGTCTAATAGAACATGTGCAAACCAATATACCAAAAGATCAATTTGGTGTAAATATTCATGGAAATTTATTTGAAGCGCTGGTTGGAGCGATCTATTTAGACCGTGGCTACAAACATTGTAAACGCTTTATCTATGAGCGCGTGATAAACCCTTATGTTGATATTGAGCAATTAGAAGGGAAAGTGATAAGTTATAAAAGCCTGGTGATTGAATGGTGTCAGAAGGAGAAGAAAGAATTTGATTTTAACGTATATGAAGATACGGGAAATGATGAACTTAAACACTTCGCTGTGAAATTGCGTATAGGTGGGCGTGTAGTGGCTAAGGCAAGAGCAACGTCGAAGAAAAAGGCAGAAGAAAAAGCTTCAAAGAGAGCTTATTATGCACTTCAGGCGAAGATCGACTGATTTTCGAAGATTTAGCGTATACTAAAACGTTTTCGTAAAAAATTAGGAATTTTAGGGCCTTAGCATCTTCATTTTGTTAATCATATAGTATCTTTAACCTTAAAGTATAAATTTATGCAATCGCATAAAATGCTTCTGGAAGTTGAAGATGAGCATTTTAATTTAATCGCCATTTATTCCTCACTTGAAGGATATAAAATGGCGTATTTTTTAAATAAGTATCTCAAAGTTCGACTTGAAAGAGAGCGAATAGATATTGATTTCAATCACGCGGAATATAATGCGTTATATGCGCTGTTTTCTCATAAAGACCCAAATTCCTATTATAGTTTAGATCTTGTTGCTAACAAATTTAAGGGTAAAACCAAAAAAATTCTAAGTTCGGGATCGCTATTTGAAGAAGAGGAATTGAGTCCGCAGGAAGTAAATCTGATCCCTGAATATAATAAGGTTGATTATTTTCTAAAAATTAGTGAAGAGATTCAACCAAAAGAATTTAACAGGATTCTTAACAAAATAGGACAGATTCCTGGAGTTCAGGGTGCTTATGCGATTGAAATTGAAAATTTAAAATCCAAACAAAATCTAATATTCGAATAATGCCTACCAATAAAAAAACAAAAATTGTCGCTACACTCGGTCCTGCAACTAGTAGCAAGGATATATTAAAAAAAATGCTGCAGGAAGGTGTGAATGTTTTTCGTATTAATTTCTCTCATGCTAATTATGATGATGTAAGAGAAAGAATCAAAATGATTAGGGAGTTGAATGAGGAAGATGGTTTTAACGCTGCTATTTTAGGAGATCTTCAGGGACCCAAATTAAGAGTGGGTGTAATGAAGGAAGAGGTAGTGGTGAATGAAGGCGATCATATTGTTTTTGCAACGGGAAAAGAATTTAAAGGTACCGCCGAAAGAGTTTATATGAACTATGACTCTTTTCCAAAGGATGTAAAAGCAGGAGAAAGAATTTTGTTGGACGATGGTAAACTTATCTTTGAAGTGGTGAAAACCAATAAAAAAGATGAAGTAAAAACTAAAGTTATCCAGGGAGGGCCTTTAAAATCTAAAAAAGGAGTAAATCTTCCAAACACTAATATTTCATTGCCGGCTCTTACCGAAAAAGATGTGAAAGATGCGATCTTCGCTTGTGAAATGGGGGTTGACTGGATGGCACTCTCTTTTGTAAGACATGCTGAAGATCTTATAGAGCTTCAGAATATAATTAAACAACATTCTAAATATAAAATTCCTATCGTGGCGAAAATCGAAAAGCCTGAAGGAGTTGCTAATATAGATAAGATCGTAGCTTATTGTGACGGACTTATGGTTGCTCGTGGAGATCTTGGTGTTGAAATTCCAGCACAGGAAGTTCCGCTTATTCAGAAGAAATTGGTGCTTACAGCAAAAAAAGCCAGAATTCCGGTTATTATCGCTACCCAAATGATGGAAACAATGATCACAAGCCTTACTCCAACCAGAGCAGAGGTGAATGACGTTGCAAACTCTGTAATGGATGGTGCAGATGCGGTAATGCTTAGTGGTGAGACTTCAGTTGGACAATATCCGGTTCAGGTAATCCAGAAAATGGCTCAGATTCTTCAAAGTGTGGAGAATTCACCATTAATCAAAGTTCCTCATGAACCCCCTCATGTAAGAACAAAAAGATATATTACAAAGGCAGTTTGTTATCATGCGGCGCATATGGCCAATGAAATTAAGGCTAAGGCTATTTGTACGCTTACCAATAGTGGATATACCGCTTTTCAAATCTCTGCCTGGAGACCGGAAGCTCATATTCTGGTTTTCACTTCTAACAGAAGGATTCTTAATCAGTTGAGTTTACTTTGGGGCGTGAAGGCATTCTTCTATGATAAATTTGTAAGTACAGATGAGACTATAGATGATATTAGCGTAATAGCAAAGCGAACAAAATTTGTTGAAACGGGAGATTTTACAATTAACCTTGCGGCAATGCCTATTACTGCGAAAGGAATGGTAAATACTTTAAGAGTTTCTGAAATAGAATAGTTTTCTGAAACTAAATTATATAACCGGGAATTTATCTAAGGATATATTTCCGGTTTTTTAATGGTGAAAATACCGGTCTCCAATATTAAGATCTTCCCGAACCAACACATCTGTGATCGTCCTTAACTTGTTACCGTATTGCTTATGCTTAAAAGACACTTTTAATGTGTCTTTGGTTAATTTCAGGATTTTGAAATATTTATAGTCTTTGTCAGTGTTCAGTAATTTAGGTAGATCTGGACTGCTTATTTTCACATAATAATGGTCGTTTGGTCCTTTTTTAAACTGCCATTCTCCAGAAAGACTAGGTCCGCAGTCCCTATTTTCTTCATTATTATCAAATACGGTTTGATCTGCTTTGAATGTCTGACGATACGCCAAAAAACATGGGTTCATATTCATTCGAATATCATCGTTATAGCGACGTGCTATCTTCCAGGTTTTCAGGCTGTCTCCATAAATTAAATTTGAAGCATTTTCAGGTAAATTGTAGGGCCTATTATCCTCGCTACAAGAGGATAGAAAAAATATTGAACTAATGAAAATTAACAGGAAATGATTTTTCATGAATTCTAAAATTTAAATTTTAACTGGACAAAGATCTCTTTTTGTTCCTCTTTTTTATCTCCTTTTTCAGTATTGAGATTAGATAAACTTATTCCAAGAAGACGTACAGAATTCTTCATTTTCTCCTGATATAAAAGCTCTTTAGCTATTTCCAGGATCAGGTCTTTATTGGCGATATAGAAGTTAATAGTTCTGCTTCGTGTTTGCTGGGTAAAATCACTGTATTTAATCTTTAGCGTAATCGTTTTTCCGGCAACTTTGCTTTTTGTAAGTCGGCGTTCTATCTCTTCTGCAATATTTTCCAGCCGTTCCAGCATAAAAATTTCAGAAGAAATATTTTCATTAAAAGTTCTTTCAGCTCCCAGCGATTTTCTAATTCTATGAGGTTTAACTTCGCTTAAATGAATACCTCGAACCACATTATAAAAGTGAGTTCCGCTTTTTCCAAAATGTTCAGTGAGATATTCTTCAGATTTCAATTTTAAATCTTTTCCGGTAAAAATCCCTAAACGATACATTTTTTCGGCAGTTACTTTTCCAACCCCATAGAACTTTCTAATATCGAGTTCTTCCAAAAACGCTATGACTTCTTCCGGCTGAACGGTCTTCTGTCCATTAGGTTTATTAACGTCGCTGGCTATTTTCGCAATGAATTTATTGATGGAAATTCCGGCGGAAGCATTCAGTCCCGTTTTTTCCTTAATTCGGTCTCTTATCTGTTTTGCGATTAAAGTTGCACTGGGATTTCCTTTTTTGTTTTCAGTAACATCCAGATAGGCTTCATCTAATGAGAGGGGTTCTACCAGGTCTGTATACTCAAAAAAGATCTCCCTAATCTGGCCTGAAATCTCTTTATATCTTTCAAATCTTGGTTTCACGAAAATCAGGTCGGGACAATTTCGCTTGGCGATTACACTACTCATAGCACTACGCACACCAAATTTTCGAGCTTCGTAGCTGGCGGCACTTACCACACCTCTTTGAGAACTTCCGCCAACTGCCACGGCTTTCCCACGAAGTTCGGGATTGTCCAGTTGTTCTACTGAAGCATAAAAAGCATCCATATCTATATGGATAATTTTGCGAAGTCTTTCCACCTGACAAATTTAGTGAAACTTCATTTCCGAAGCCAAAGGCGCACCGGAAATGATTAGTTTCACTTATCCCGATGCAAGAGGGATCTTATGAATGATAGGTTTGAATTTCTACTTCATTTCCGAAGCCAAAGGCGCACCGATAATGATTAGTTTCACTTATCCCGATGCATGAGTGATTTTATGATTATGAATAATAAACCTTTTCAATACGCTGTCAGTTTATTTTGAAAAATGTAGGAATGTCATTCCGACGAAAGGAGGAAACTCCAGTTTCCAGGAATATTAATAATAAAAGATTCTTCTCTTCAATACGTTCCGCGCTGAATGACAATTAATTCTTTCGGAATTGAAATTATACTCAAAATATTTCTCACTCCGTTGCACTGTGTATCAAAATGACCTGGGTTTGTCATTCCGACGAAGGAGGAATCTTTCTATTTAAACCGTACTGACTTGCTTCTTTATTTCTGAAAGATAAAAGTGCCGGTCAATTATAAATCAAATATTCAATTCTAAAACATAAAACTTATCTTTGATAGGGTACGAGATAAAAAGATGAAACAAAAAACTGCAATAATTTTAGGTGCTACCGGCTTAACCGGAAGTATTTTGCTGAAAAAGCTCCTAAATGATGATCGTTATCGAAAGATCAAGGTATTTGCCAGAAATCATGTTCAGCAAAAACATGAGAAAATTGAAGAATATTTGATCGACTTATTTGAACTTGAAAAAGTAGCTGATCTATTCACTGCAGATGAGGTTTATTGTTGTGTTGGTAGTACCCAAAAGAAAACCCCCGATAATGATACATACAGGATGGTTGATTTTGGAATTCCGGCCACGGCAGCAAAACTCAGTAGTAGAAATAAGATAAATACTTTTCAGGTGATATCAGCGATGGGTGCCGATGAGAAAAGCAGGTTTTTTTATAATCGGATAAAGGGCGAAATGGAAGGAGCGGTGCTGGAACAACAGATTTCAAATACCTATATACTGCAACCTTCTTTAATTGGAGGAAATAGGAAGGAGAGCCGTCCTTTTGAATTTATCTGGAAAAAAATAATGAGTATTGGTGATAATTTACTCGTGGGAAGTCTTAAAAAATACAGAACCATTCATCCAGAAATTATTGCTGATGCCATGATATATCTGGCCAATAATGATTATAGAAGTGGCACCATACCTTCAGATGAAATTAAAAATATTGCTGAAAAGAGATAATTGAAATGCAGGAAATAGAACGAAAATTTTTAGTCACTTCAGATAAATTTAAAGAACAGGCTTCAAAAAAGACACTTTTTATTCAGGCTTATTTAAATACACATCCTGAGAGAACTATAAGAATAAGAATTAGCGGCGATAATGCATTTATGACAATTAAAGGGAAGTCTTCTGAAAATGGCTTGTCAAGATTTGAATGGGAGAAGAAAATTCCGTTAGGTGAAGCGAAAGAATTGTTGAAATTATGTGAGCCTGGGAAAATTGAGAAATACAGGCATCTCATCCCTTTTGGGGATCATACTTATGAAGTAGATGAATTCTTGGAGAATAATAATGGGCTTGTCATAGCTGAAGTTGAACTGCAAAGTGAGGATGAAAAGTTTAAAAAACCCGATTGGCTGGGAAAAGAGGTGACCGGCAACCTTGATTATTATAATTCAAGTTTAATAGCAAAACCATTTAAAAACTGGAAATAATGAATAGAATTTTATATTTTCTTGTCATTGGTCTTTTAGTTGGGTGCATGGATGTACCAAATAATGAAGCTTCAGAAAATAAGGAGATAGAAGTTAAAAAAGATTCCGTAGTAACTCCAGATATCGCTTCAATAGAAAAGCAATTAAAAAAAGACGGTTATCAGACTTTTAGTTATAAAGCGGGGGACACCACCTATTTAATGCAACAATACTATATGGTATTTTTGAAATCCGGTCCTAAACGTAATCAGGATTCTACAAAAGCAGCTGAACTTCAGAAGCAGCACTTAGCGCATCTAGCCAGGCTTGATGAAGAAGGTTATACCAGCTTAACCGGACCAATGGGAGATGACGGGGATTTACGCGGGATCGTAGTTTTCAATACCGCCACTCAAAAGGAAGCCGATAGTCTGGCAAATTTAGACCCAATGGTGGAAGCAGGAAGACTGGTCGTGGAAGTTCGCCCATGGTGGGTGGCCAAAGGGGGCAAACTTAAATGATATTATGAAACCATCTAATAAATTACCTGAACTTAACTATGTAGGCAATGAAGAAAAAAAGCTTACACTGCATTTATTCTTTCAGATTTTAGGAAAGATTAGAATGTGCTTTGCTTCTAGAAAAAATCATTGGTGGTATATCACCTTATATGTTTATGAAAAGGGCTTCACAACGGGACCAATATCTATAAATAACGGTTTTGACACTTTTTCGCTTAATTTGAACATACTTCAAAGCAGACTTGAGATCACTAAGAGCAGCGGGGAAACCAAGGAATTTGATTTATACAAAGGACTAAGCGTTGCTACGTTTTATAATAATGTTATTAATTTTCTAGAAGATCTTGAAATTCAGGTTGAAATAAAAGAGAAACCATATGATTTAAATATTGATAAAGAGTTTTCAGAAATAACCGATATTCATAATTATGACAAGGAGTATAGTACTTCCTTTTGGAAAACCTTTCAATGGGTAGATTCAGCTTTTAAAGAATTTAGTGGACGATTTTATGGAAAAACCTGTCCTATTCATTTGTACTGGCATTCGATGGATTTGGCGGTAACTCGTTTTTCCGGAAAAAAAGCACCCGAAATGGCTAAAGAAGCAAGAATTTCTGATAGGGATGCTTATACCCATGAATGTATAAGCTTTGGATTCTGGGCCGGAGATAAAAATGTTCAGGAACCAGCCTTTTATTCTTATACGTATCCGGGACCGGAGAATATGAATTTACAAGAACTTAATCCCAAAACAGCCAACTGGGTGCTGAATAATGGCTCTTATATGGCAATCTTAACGTATGCCGACCTTAAAAAAGAGAATAATCCTCGAAATGTATTGCTTGATTTCATGGAGTCGGCCTATCAGGCTGGAGCTAAATTAGCCGGCTGGGATGTTAAAACTTTTGAAGTACCTACTTTGAAAGATCTCTAGATTGAAGTAATCTTATTTTTAATTTCTTCTTTAGGCAATACCCCCGACTGTCGCCACATTTGTTCTCCATTTTTAAAAATGATCATGGTAGGAACGCCCCGCACCTGATATTTTGCAGCTAACGGTTGATTTTTATCCACATCAATTTTTACAATTTTCACCTTATCGCCAAGTTCTTTCTTCACCTGCTTCAGAATTGGAGCCAGGGATTTACAGGGGCCACACCAGTCTGCATAAAAATCGATTAAAACCGGAGTTTCACTTTTGATGATATCATTAAAACTACTTTTCATAAACTGAAATTTGAAAAATAAAGATAAGGATTAGGAATGAAGCTTTTATTTAAGAAGAGGTTAAAAAGTGCCTACCAGTCCCACTCGTCCAAGACCAAGATGCATTTTCCACGAAATCACTTTTTCCTTTTGAACGCCATAGTCCCTTTCAAAATTTAGGTATTTATCTATGCTATCTACCACAGCTACACTGATGGCTAGACTAAGCCCCACGTCAGTAAGCCAGTGTGCACCCGACCATAATCGTGATACAGGTGAAATAAGCCCAACACCCATAAGTCCCGCTTTTACAAATGGATTTTTAAATTGCTTGGAAAGTGCATACATAGTAGTAAAAGATAATATGGTGTGTCCAGACGGGAATGAATGGTACTTCCCTTCACTACTGAATGGATCAAAGCTGTTTTTACCTTCCTCAGCCGATGGTCTGGCACGTCCTACTGCAGTTTTTGAAATAGACTGAATGATTCCCGAAGCTGTCGCTGCAGAAATCATTAGCACTCCTGTTTTCCTTATTTTTTCGTTCTTCGTAAACAATCCAACCAGATAAACTGCTCCTGTAAGGCCATAATTATTTTGCGGACTACCAAAGTACCATCCAATATCCTTAACCAGAGTTGGAGCGTCTTCTCCCTGCTTAACAAAATATTCGTTTGTTTCTTCATCAAAAATGTATAGAGCAGCCGTTCCGGCAACCACTGCTCCTGCAGTAATAAAATCATCTTTTTGCCACTTTAGGGGAGCAGTATAGGCTTTTTTGATTCCACCAAATGCACTTTGTCCATCATATTTCATCAAATCCCAGGTTCTGCTTAGAGTGTCCTTAGACTTTACCTCCTGAGCATCAACCTTGTTTAGGGATATAAACACAAGAATAAAACTGATAGATATTTGTATAATTTTTTTCATATAATTTCAAAATAGGGACCTCAAATTCTTAAGTATAAGGTCACATTCAACTAACAACTAAGATTTAATTATTTCCATCCACCACCCAGGGCTTCATAAAGATCTACTACCGCTTTTAACTGATTATATTTTGCATTGGAAAGATCTAAACTGGAATTAAGCGCATTCTCTCTGGCGGTAAGTACCTCCAGATAATTTGCAAGTCCGTTATTTAATAATTCTTCTGAATATTCTGTAGCGAGATCATAAGCATTATATTCTTTTTGCTTCACTTCAATTTTATTTGTCGCTGCCTCATAAGAATAAAGAGCATCAGATACTTCTTTGCTGGCGGTTAAAATAGCTCTTCTAAATTCTAATCTTGCCTGTTCCTGCTGAGCTACTGAAACTTCATATTCCGTTCTAATTCGTCTTCCGTTTAAAATTGGTTGAGCGAGTCCGCCCATTACTGTAGCAAAAAGCGAACTGGCATTAAATAGATCTCCAGATTCAAGTGCCTGTAAACCTCCGGTCGCGGTGAGTCTAAGCGAAGGATAAAAATTGCTTTTCGCGAGATTTGTAAGTTCAAAGGCATTTACTAAATCATATTCTGCAGCTATCACATCGGGGCGGTTTCTTAATAATTGTACAGGGACACCTATGTTCAAATCTGTAGTGATCTCCTGCTCTTCAAGTTCTGATCTTTCAATTTGAATAGGAGCTACTCCAAGTAAAATTGACAATGTATTTTCTAGTAATCTTTCCTGATTTTTAAGATCAATTAATATGCCCTGTGCCGTATACAGTTGAGCTTCGGTTTGCTTAACCCCAACCTCTGTAAGGTTTCCAGCCTCTTTTAGCGCTTGTGTTGTCTCCAGACTATTTTCACGGTTATCAATCGTTTCTTCGGTAATTTTTATCTGCTCATCCAGAGACAATAATTGGTAATAAGTAGAAGCAATATTCGCTATCAACCTTGTTTTTACAGCCTGATGAGCTGCAATACTCTGTAAATAGCTCGCATCAAAAGCACGCTTCTGGCTTCTTATCTTACCCCAGATATCGGCTTCCCAGGAAAGGTCTGCACTTAACTGATACTGATCTAAAGAACTAAACTGATTACCAAACTGGCTGTTTTCAGATAATTTCTGATGAGTGTACGAGGCATTTCCATTTATAGTAGGTAGATAGCCAGCTTTACCCTGTTTTACGTAGGCTTCAGCTGCAATTATTTGCTGAAGAGCGATCCTGATATCGATATTATTCTGAAGACCCTGCTCAATATAATCCTGAAGAATAGGATCTGTAAACATTTCGGTCCAGGATATAGTTGCCATATTCAGGCTATCCTGTTCGATATTATCGGTTCTATAATAGTCTTCTTTTACTACTTCCGGCTGATCATAATCTTTTGCCACGAAACAGGATTGAAGGTTTAGAAGACCAATTCCGGCAATAAGGAACTTATAATTTATTATTCGTTTCATCTTAAATAATACTTTTCTGAATTAATGGTTTTCTATTGCTTCCGGTTTCTTTCCAATTTTCTCCTGAAGCCATTGGAATAGTATGAACAGGATTGGAATTACAAATACACCAGTAACCGTTCCTATTAACAAACCTCCGGCAGCACCGGTACCAATGGAGCGATTTCCTTCTGCTCCAACACCTGTGGCGAGAACCAGAGGAAGAAGTCCTAGTATAAAGGCAAATGAGGTCATTAAGATGGGGCGGAGTCTGGCTTTTGCTCCATGTATTGCCGCATCTGCGATGGACTCTCCATTTCGTCGTCTCTGGATGGCAAATTCCACGATTAGAATCGCATTCTTAGCCAGCAAACCAATTAACATGATCAATGCGATCTGGAAATAAATATTATTCTGTAATCCTGCGAACTTTGTGGTGATGTAAGCTCCGAAAACTCCCAGTGGTAGTGAGAGCAATACCGAGAATGGCAATAAATAGCTCTCATACTGCGCAGCCAGAAGAAAATAAACAAACACGATAGAAAGTAAGAATATCGTAGTTGTCTGGTTACCGGCATTTACCTCTTCCCTTGTTAAACCGGAATAGGCTGTAGTATAATTTTCAGGTAAGGTAGAGGCAACTTCTTCAATTGCAGCAATCGCATCTCCCGAGCTATACCCGGGATTTGTAGCTCCTGAAAGTTTGGTGGAATTGAACAGGTTAAATCTTGTTACAGATTGCGGGCCATAAACCCTCTTCAGATTAACAAACTGGGTTATGGGTGTCATTTCACCTGTGGAAGTTCTAACATATAGTTTGTTAAGATCACTTTTTTCTGCACGATCTTCAGGCAACGCCTGGACATATACACGATATTGTTTACCAAATTTGGAAAAATCGGCGGCGTAAACTCCACCTATATAACCCTGTAAGGTTGAAAAGATCTCGTTCACTGTAACACCTTTTTCCTTGGCAAGTGGAACATTCAGCTCCAGTTCATATTGAGGATAATTGGTATTAAATGATGATTGTGCGTATTGAATTTCCGGTCTTTGAGATAATTTCTGAATAAATTCCTGATTAGCAGCATCCAGCTCATCAAAACTCGAGCCTGAACGATCCAGCAGGTTTACTTCAAATCCAGAGGAGTTACCAAAACCGGGAATACTCGGTGGAGAGAAGAATATGATATTGGCCTCTGGAATTGTTGCTGCAATGCCAAATAATTTTCCAGTAAGCGATTCTATAGATAACTCATCGGTATCCCTACTATCCCAATTATCGAGTTTTATGAAGCCAAGCCCGTAATTACTTCCCGCTCCATTGATCAAACTTCTACCCGAAATGATAGAAACCCCTTCAATTCCATCCATATCTTTTACCTTATTATATAAAAGATCGTTTACTTCTTGAGTTCTGTCTATGGAAGCTCCGGCGGGAAGTTCAATATTTACAAAGATCAATCCTCTGTCCTCATCAGGAACAAATCCTGACGGCGTGGAGGAAGATGCCCACCAAATTCCTCCTACGGCTACTATTAGAATTAATGCGGTGATCCATTTATTTTTATAAAGGAAACTCAGGGAACGGCCATATCTTTCTATGGTCGCATTAAAGCCTTTATTAAATGCATCATAGAATCTCTGCAGGAAAGATTTCTTGGATTTCTCTTTTTCATCGTGAGTTTTCAGGAAAAGAGCACATAAGGCCGGACTTAGTGTAAGTGCATTAACCGCCGAAATAAAAATGGCTACAATTAGGGTAATACCAAATTGCTCGTAGAATACACCGGTAGGTCCTTTTATAAACGTCACAGGAATAAATACCGCTGCCATTACCAGGGTAATTGATACAATAGCTCCTGAAATTTCATGCATCGCATCTATAGTTGCCTTTTTGGCACTTTTAGCACCTTCATCCAGTTTAGAGTGCACTGCCTCTACCACTACAATCGCATCATCTACCACAATACCAATGGCAAGCACCAGTGCAAAAAGGGTTAACAGGTTTATGGAATATCCGAACAGGTTCAGAAAAAAGAAAGTACCAATTATAGATACCGGAACCGCAATCGCCGGAATAAGCGTAGACCTGAAGTCCTGTAAAAAGACAAATACTACTAAAAATACCAGGATAAAGGCTTCAATAAGCGTAGTAGTCACTTTATTTATAGAAGCGTTTAGAAATTCATTGGTGTTGTAAGGAACATATAATTCCATACCTGCGGGTAGATCTTTTTCAATTTCCGCAAGTCGGTCTTCAATTTCCAGGATAATATCTCGCGCATTGGAACCCTTGGTCTGGAATACCCCCATGTTTACAGCGGGCAGGCCTCTGGTTTTGGAACCTCCGCTATAGGATTGGGCATCCAGTTCTATTTTCGCGACATCTTTAAGTCTAAGAAACTCTCCATTACCCATCGCTTTAATAACAATATCACTGTACTGCTCTTCAGAATTGTATCTACCGCTATATTTGATAGTATAAGAAAAGGCTTCGCCATTATTCTCCCCTAAAGATCCTGCAGCGGCCTCGAGACTTTGTTCATTCAACGCTCCAATTACATCAGAAGGTACCAGGTTGTATGCAGCCAGTTTATCGGGTTGAAGCCAGATACGCATCGCATAATCCTTGCCTCCAAAAACCTGAACATTTCCAACCCCATTTACCCTTTGGATTTCAGGAATAACATTGATTTTTAGGTAGTTTTGTATAAAAGTGTCATCGTAATCCTCATTATTACTGAAAACAGAAAAGAACATTAAGGCACTGGTTTGTTGCTTCTGAGTAGTAACCCCGGTTTGTTTAACCTCGGCAGGTAGCAATGGATTAGCCCTTGCTACACGGTTTTGCACGTTCACCGCAGCGATATCCGGATCAACGTCCTGGTCAAAAAATACTGTAATTTCAGCAGTACCATTATTTGTGGCGGTTGAGGATAAATAAGTCATTCCCTCCACTCCGTTCAGCTGTTCTTCAATAGGGATTATAACACTTTCCAGCACCGTTTCGGCATTCGCACCTGGATAGGAGGTGCTTACAGATACAGTTGGTGGAGCAATATCTGGATATTGGGTAATAGGGAGATTGGATAATCCCAAAACCCCAAGAATTACTATAATGATGGAGATCACCGTAGAGAGTACGGGTCTTTCTATAAATGTCTTTAGCATAAATTTTCTTTTTCAGTAAAGCTTATCTGAATACTTTTTCTATGGGTTTCGCAATGCTGTCAAACGGTGTAGGCTGAGGTTTGATTTCGGTATCGGGACGTAGTTTGGCCAGGCCTTTGGCTACAATGCTATCTCCTTTCTGAACGCCAGATTCTACGACGTATAAATTATCTACACTGGCTATAACCTTGATTATGGAAGAGTTCACCTTATTACCTGCACCTAATTTGTATATAAGAATATTTCCCTGCTGCTCGTAGGTAGATTCCTGAGGTATAACGATGGCATTTTCATAAATTTTTGGAATCAATATGCGACCACTATTTCCGTTGGTAAGTATTCTTGACGGATTATTAAAAACAGCTCTAAAGGAGATAGAACCGGTGTTTTCATTCACCTGGGAATTGATGGTTTCAATAGTACCTTCTTCACTGTATGTACTTCCGTTAACAAGTTTCAATTGAACTTTTGGCATATTTTCAATCTTATCCTGAATAGTGGTACCATCTTTTTCCTGTAAAAAATCGAGGTATTCTGTTTCACTCATTGAAAAGTATGCATATACTTTACTAATATCACTTACAGTAGTAAGTGGCTGCTGACTACTTGGGCTTACCAGTGCGCCTTCCCTTAATTTAATAGAACCAACATAGCCATCTACCGGACTCTTAATATTTGCATATCCTATATTGGCAGCGATACTATTGTAGCCGCTTTTTGCCTGCTGAAGTTTAGCCTTTGCAGTTTCCAACTGAACTTCACTAATGATATTTTTTTCTACCAACGGTTTCAATTTATCAACTTCCACTTGTGCTGCATTTACATTTGCTTTTGCTGCGGCGGCATCCTGATTAAGAGACTGTGTTTCCAGTTTAAAAAGGATTTGACCTTTTTTAACCTTCTGTCCTTCATCTACAAGTACATTGGTGATGTAACCAGAAACTTTAGCTCTAACCTCACTATTTATAATACCTTCTATACTTACCGGGTAAGAAGTGTAGCCGGTAACGGTTTTAGTAGGAACCTCTGTAACAGGGTAGGGCATCGCCTGTTGGGCAGGTGCTGCCTGCGCCTGTGATTTACCATCTTTACCACAACTCATCATCAATAGCGTTGTTGCAAGAAGTGCTATATATTGGATATTTCTTTTCATAATTTTTAGATATCTACTTTCGAGGGAATTACTTAACTATTTCTTCGTTCATTTTCAGAATGGTTTGCTCAAGATTTTCCTTTTGAGCGATCAGGTATTTTTTATATAGCCTGCCAACACCACCGGTGGTTTCAAACTTTTCTTTATTATGTGTTGAATTGAATTCATGTATTTTTTCAATTAATCTGATGTCTTCCTTAATTTCATCCAGCTTTTCTTTCAGTGTATTTTTCAAGTAGGTTTTACTGGCGCGGAAGTACCTTTTTCTATCCCCGGATTTTGTAAAATACTCCACTTTTTTTGTTTGGAGTAGAAAATTTAATTGGGTGGAAACGGAACTTTTACTAGCCCTGGTAATTTCAATAATTTCCTCAAACGTATGACCGTCATTAGGAGAGAGAATCATGATCACGTAAATTCGTGCAGCCAGGGGAGCCAGGTTATGTGCCTTTTCAAAATGCACCCCAATCTCTTCTATCAACTTCTTTTTTTCCGGAGAACAACAATCCATATTTAAAATATCATAAATTAGTTTGCAAAAATAAGATTGGTTCGGTGATATCCGAACTAAACAAACTTAAATGTTCGTTAAATAAATTTGCCAATAAAAAACCCGGAGCGTATGCCCGGGTCATAGTATCATTTATAAAGAATTTTTTAGTCTTCGAAAATCCCTATTTCCAGGTCACCCTGGGTGTTCATAGTTGCTCTGTACATTCCTGCAGTATTAAATTCCATAGAAACATTTCCAGCGTGATCAATAGCTATAATTCCACCATTGCCCCCTAATTCGGGCTGCTTTTTCTGAATAACTTCTGAAGCCGCTTCCTGCAGGCTCAAACCTTTATATTCCATCATCGCCGAAATATCATAGGCAACCACACCTCTTATAAAATATTCTCCCCATCCTGTACTTGAAACTGCGCAGGTTTCGTTGTTAGCATATGTGCCTGCACCAATAATAGGAGCATCACCAATTCGGTTATATTTTTTATTACTCATTCCCCCGGTAGAGGTTCCGGCAGCGAGATTGCCATTCTTATCCAAAGCTGCGCAACCTACGGTTCCAAATTTTTCATCTTTTATAAATGGATCGTAGAAAGCGGTTTTATTACTTTTTTCCTGATCTCGTTTCCGGGCTCTTTCCATCGCCTTAAAACGATTTTCGGTATAGAAATATTCAGGATCAACAATTTCAAGGCCCTGTTCTTTCGCAAACTGCTCGGCTCCTTTTCCTGAAAGTAATACATGTTCTGAATTCGTCATTACCTCATAAGCCAGGTTTATGGGATTCTTCACGTTGGTCACTCCCGCAATGGCTCCGGCATTTAAGGTTTTACCATCCATTATAGAAGCATCCAGTTCATTTTTTCCTTCATTCGTGAAAACCGCTCCTTTTGCTGAATTGAAAAGAGGACTATCCTCCATCACATTTATTGTTCGTTGAACGGCTTCCATCGCTGTCCCTCCATTTGCCAGAATTTCGTGTCCGGTTCTAATAGCTTCTTCCAGCTTATTTTTATAGGCTTGTTCCAACGAATCGCTCATATTTTCCTTTAAAATAGTTCCGGCACCTCCGTGAATTACAATTCCGAAGTTCTGAACGCTATCATTTTCCTTATTTTCTTTAGAAGTAGATTTAACAGTTTCCTGTTTACGCTGATTTGAATCATTACAGGACATCAAACAGATTAGGCTAAAAAGCAAGAGTAAATTTTTCATATAATTCATTTGTATCGAAAGTTAATCAAAATATACATGGCTATAAAAAACGAACTCCAAAATTAATAATCTGAAGACTCCCTTGTTTGGTGCATATTCAGTAATTTTAGATAAAATAATTGTTATGTCAGTAGAAGGGCCATTCAACTTAAATAAATGGATAGAACAGAATAGGGAAAGTCTAAAACCGCCTGTTGGAAATAGAAATCTTTATAAAGAATCGGGAGATTATATCGTGATGATCGTTGCGGGTCCAAATGCCAGGAAGGATTATCATTATAATGAAACCGAAGAGCTTTTTTACCAGCTAGAGGGTAATATTGAAATTAATATTCAGGAGGATGGTAAGAAGAAAACCATGAAACTGGGTCCCGGGGATATGTACCTGCATCCGGCAAAGGTTCCGCATTCACCAATACGACACGAAGGATCTATTGGCCTCGTTGTGGAGCGTAAAAGATTTAATGAAGACGGTAAAGACGGACTTATCTGGTACTGTGATAATTGTAATAACAAATTGCACGAAGTTTACTTTCCGCTGCAGGATATAGAAACAGATTTTTTAAAGCATTTTAGAAATTTCTACAGTAGTAAGGAGCTTAGAACCTGTGATAATTGCGGAGAAGTGATGCCGGCAGATGAACGATTCACAGCAGTTGAGGAATAGCGGTTTATTTTTACTATTTTCGCAACACTACACAAATTAATCGATAAAAACATAAATTAATGAGCAAAATCGCTGAAGAATTCGGGATTAAACAAGCCCTGAAAGATTTAGGTTTAAAAGACATCAATAACGGAACCTCAACCGGAAACGACTGGTTTAGTAACGGAGATATCATAGAATCTTATTCTCCTGTTGATGGAGCACTTATAGGAAAAGTAAAAGCCACAACTAAGGAAGATTATGAAAAAGTGGTTACTACCGCTGAAAAAGGCTTTAAAGAGTGGAGAACCTGGCCTGCGCCACAACGTGGTGAGGTGGTTCGCCAATTCAATGATGAATTAAGAAGATTGAAAGAACCTCTTGGAAAACTGGTTTCCTATGAAATGGGAAAATCTTACCAGGAAGGTCTAGGTGAGGTACAGGAAATGATAGATATCTGTGATTTCGCGGTAGGTCTTTCACGTCAGCTTCACGGTTTAACTATGCATAGTGAGCGTCCAGGACATAGAATGTACGAGCAATACCATCCACTTGGAATAGTAGGAATTATTTCTGCTTTTAATTTTCCTGTGGCAGTTTGGGCCTGGAATACGGCGCTGGCATGGGTTTGCGGAGACGCCTGCATCTGGAAAGGTTCAGAAAAGACGCCATTAACTTCAGTAGCCTGCCAGAATATCGCTGCAAAAGTATTTGAAGAGAATAAGGTGCCTGCAGGAATTTCAAGTTTGATTACCGGCGATTATACGGTTGGTGAGATGATGACCAAAGATGACCGAGTACCATTAATTTCGGCTACCGGATCAATCAAAATGGGTAAAATTGTTGCGCAGGCAGTAGCAGCCAGACTTGGAAAGTCCCTTTTAGAATTAGGTGGTAATAATGCTATTATTGTTACTCCAGATGCCAATATCAAGAATACTGTAATAGGTGCTGTGTTTGGAGCTGTAGGAACTTGTGGGCAGCGTTGTACTTCTACAAGAAGACTTATTGTTCATGAAGATGTGTACGATAAAGTGAAAGATGCCGTAGTAAAAGCTTACAAACAGATCAAGATTGGAAATCCACTTGATGAGAATAATCATGTAGGGCCGCTTATCGATAAAGATGCGGTTAAGAATTATCAAACTGCTTTAAAGAAAGTAGTTGATGAAGGTGGTAAGATTTTGGTTGAAGGTGGAGTTTTAGAAGGTGAAGGTTATGAAAGCGGATGCTATGTAAAACCTGCAATTGCTGAAGCTGAAAATCATTTTGAAATCGTACAGCATGAAACTTTTGGTCCGGTACTTTATCTAATGAAGTATAAAGGGGATGTAAGTGATGCGCTTAAACTTCAGAATGGAGTGAAACAAGGACTTTCTTCAGCAATTATGACCAATAATTTAAGAGAAGCCGAAAGATTCCTTTCTACGGAAGGATCAGATTGTGGAATTGCCAATGTGAATATTGGAACTTCAGGCGCTGAAATTGGTGGAGCCTTTGGAGGTGAAAAAGAAACCGGTGGAGGTCGTGAATCTGGATCTGATGCCTGGAAGATTTATATGAGAAGACAAACAAATACAATTAATTATACCACCGAATTACCTCTTGCACAGGGGATAAAATTCGATCTATAGTTTAGTTTTTTAAGTGTTATCCAAGCCCGCTATAAATTTTAGCGGGCTTTTTTGTTATTTGGTTTTTAAGGGATTGGTCAAAAATTGATCATAATTCGTAGTTAAATCAAACATAAATAGAGAGCTAATTTTGTCTTCGAAACGAATAATCTTTATTTTCGATATCTATTAAATTTGATATTTTATGAGCGGATTTTCCAGAGAAAAGGCAGCAGAAGAGCATTCTAAAAGAACCGAGGAGTTTGAAAAGGAGGATGTTGAGAAAGTAATTGATGAGGAAGCAAAAATCCTTGATAAGTTCGAAAATAAGGGGAAATTGAAGCGTTATATGGATGATGCAAAAATCTTATTTTCGCTGGTTCGGGATTATGCAAGCGGAGAATATCGTGAAATCCCTTTCAATATTGTTGCGGCTGCAGGTGCAGCATTACTTTATGTGTTATCGCCAATAGATTTAATCCCCGATTTTATTCCGGTGCTTGGTTATCTGGATGATGCTGCGGTAATCGCATTTTGCCTGAATCTCATGGAGAAAGACCTTGCAACTTATAAGGCCTGGAAAAATCAGATGCTCAAAAAGCTCAATTAGTTAATTATATAAGTTGAAGAATAAAAAAACCGCTCTAAAGGAAGCGGTTTTTTTATTTCAGTAATAAAGTAATTTAAAATCTATATCCAACATTAAAGCCAGCGTTAAACTCAATAGCAGAGAACCTGTCTTTTACTTCTTCACTAAAATTTCTGGCGATATTTATAAAAGGCCCTAATACAAAAGTATTGTTGAAATTCCATTTGTAACCACCACCAAGACCAATCATAAAAGTGTTCATATCTGTAATAATGTCCCCGCTGAATTCAGGTTCCAAAGCATCCGGCGCGTCCTCACTAAATTCTCCGGTTCTATATTTTAAAAATGGATTCGCATATAAACCAGAAGCGGGAGAGTCTTCCCCAAAATAATAGTTGTAGCCTAATTTATAACTCTGGGTACTAAATTCTCTGGATCCTTTTTCTGAATGATAATTAATTCGGTCATTGATCAAAAGAACTCCTTCCAGTGATTGGTGATCATCAATAAAGCGTTCATAGCCTAATTCTACTGAAGCAATAGCAATAGTATTCGCAATATTGAATTTCACTTCATTAAATTTCTCCTGTGATTGTAAAAATCCAAACTGGAATAAAATGATCGGTAAAACAAATAGTATTTTTCTCATAGGTGGGTATAGGTTATAAAAAACCCGCTCTAATGAAAGCGGGTTTTACTAATATTCATTATCAGGTCTAAACCATTCCGTTAGATTCAACCCATTTAAATTTATGCTGATCCTGAGGAACAGCAATTCTATCTGCAATTCTGGTCATTCTATCTGGCAGTGCCATTAGATAATCCCTTGCTTTTTCAGCATCATCTGTTAAAGAACGCATCTTATCTATTTCCCAGTATCCATTCAGTTTCTTCAGAATATCGATATAATCGTAGGTTGTATAAACCCCGAGTCTTTGTGCTGCATTGGAGAAGTTTTCAAAAGCTTCAGCAATTCCCTGTCCAGATTCTCTAATGAATTGAGCAGGCATCACGATTTTTTTCTTCATCATATCCTGAAAAGCTAGCATCATTTCACTAGGATCGTGCTCAAAAATTGTCTTTACGAACTCGCGATAAGCCATATAATGTCTCATCTCATCTCCGGCAATGATATTACACATTTTCCCGAGCATTTTATTACCCTTTTTCTTAGCAAGTTGTCCTACCCGTTTATGGGAAATATTGGTCGCCAATTCCTGAAAACTCGTATAAACAAAATTTCTGTAGGGATCTCTTCCGGTACCGATGTCAAATCCGTCATTGATTAGGTGCTGGGTAGTTTTCTCTACTTCTTTCATATCTACCCTTCCTGAGAGATATAAATATTTATTGAGAGTATCACCATGACGATTTTCCTCACCGGTCCAGTGTCTCACCCATTTTGCCCAAACATTCTGTTCTCCGCGACTGGCACCGTGCTGTTGTACACCTTCCATATCCATTAACCAGGATTCGTAAGTAGGTAAAGCTTCTTCAGTAACCATATCTGCAACAAGAACAACCCAGAAATCATATCCTAATTCCTTAGCTTCTTCTCTAATTTGATGCACTTCTTCAAATCCTTTGTCATCCTGAAGATTTGGAAGCATATCTGTAGGTTGCCAGATCTCATTAACGGGGATAAGGTATTCATCGATAAAACCCTGAACAGATTTTTCGACCGTTTGCATTACTTCTAAACGTATATTATCTAATGCCATTTTTTAAATCTTTACTAAAACAATTATAAGCCATTATATTTAGGGCCTTTTCCTTATAATATCTGCAATAAGCATGCAGTTTTTACAATTCCATAAAATCAAATGATTTTAAAAATGGAAAGGATTGAACTTCAAAGATATGAATATGCGCTTAGAAGCTATAATAAAAAAAGCCTAATTTCTTCCCTGTTCATCTGGATATAGGGTAAAAACAGGGTCACTTTGATAAATTTCTTTGGAATTTACATCGATTGCCGAGATAGCTCCCTTAAAAGCCGCTCCTGTATCTACATTCCAGATATTTGCTTTTTTTACAGGCTCGCTTTCCCCAATTCGGGTAACCGGGGTGTGTCCTATATAGATTTCTTTAAAATGCTGAAGTCTTTTCGGGTAGAATTGGTCTTCGGGGTTTAAATTATCTTTCATAGAGAGTGCCATTTCCCACAGTGTGCGATCCCAATAAAAGCTCGTTTCATGATATTCAAAATCGGGACCGTGAAGGTTTGTGAATCCCGCATGAACATATAAGCGATCTTCATCATCCTTATAAAAATTGAACATTTCCCTGAAGAAGTTTATATGTGCTTTCTTCTCATCCTCACTGAAATTTCTATATGCATCAATGCTGGATTGTCCGCCATGTTCCAACCATTTTTCATTCTTTTCGTCTTTTTCCAGCCATCTATGCGCAAGATCGTCATGATTTCCCCTTATAAAAACACAGGAATTCTGTTTTGCCAACTCTATAAGATAGGTCACGGTATTTGCAGAATCGCTCCAACCATCTACATAATCTCCTAAAAAAATGAGTTGATCTTTTGGAGAAAGATTTATTCTTTCAAGCAACTGGATTAAAGCCTTTAAGCCTCCATGTAAATCTCCAATAGCAAGTTTTCTCGACATATTTAATTGTATTTTACCTTTCTTAAAATCCGCATACTTTCTTTATATGAATGGTATACTTCCTCATTATAGGCCTTAAGATAAGGTTTGGCTTCTTCGAGTTTGGTTAAAGCCTCGCTAAAATTATTTAAATAGCATAATAAATATGTAGAAGGTAAGTTTTTAAGGTCTCGCTTATCGCCAGCATTGAGATCATAGCCTTTCTTTAATTTCATAATCACTGCCTGGTTGGTATTGTATATATGGTACAGGGTTTTTTTATCAAATCTTGGGGGTTCAAATAATAATTTACTGTCTATATCATAATTTCCATTGTCTCGAAAACTAATGGTTACCTCTTCCAGTGGATAATATTGAAACTGGTCATGAAAACCAAGGTGTACATATTCTGTAATCCTAAAATTATTATGATCCTGTACAATGCTTACTTCATCCAAATCTGAATAAAATAACTTCACCTGTTCATTGATAAGTTCAATATCTACTCTAGAGAAATATGTTTCCCCTTTTATCTTTTTTTCCTTACCTGCCCAGCAAACCACAAAATACTCCTTAAAGACTTTATAGGTAGGTTTATAGTCCCGTCTCTTTTTCATAAAGTCAAAAACACCATCAAGTGTATATTCAATGTTGTTATGTGAGTGGTTTTCAATGGAAGCCACTAACTCTGAATTCACGTCCTTTATTTCAATGTCAAAAACCTTCGGCATACTAATACTGCCGTCCCTCAGAAAAACAGAGCCACCATAATATTTCCAGATATTTTTTCTAAAAGAGCATATTTTGCCATTATTTGGACGAATAGTCACCAACCCAACCACTAAATGATCTGGTAAATGAGGAAAAGGAATGTTTTCATAAGAAATAATAGGCGGATTACTGAGATAAGCATTTATGAGATTTTGAATCTTACTATCATCAAAAAAGTCGATTCCCACTATTTTACTATCCTCATCTTCCACACCAATAACGATGTACGAATTATTCTCGGGATTTGAGTTAGAAAGGGCACAGATATGTTTTAAGAATTTTGCTTTCCCCTCTTTTTCACCAATATTCAACTGGCGCTTTTTGTCATAAAAACTGTTCTCATCATTATGAGCAAGCAGATTTTTAATAAGAAGGCGTTTGTTGATCATGGTTTTATAGCTGTCAGCTTAAAGCTTTATGCTTTTTTATCTAATATGGTACTCGAAGCCTGCGCTGTAGGCATAACTGTAAGGTCAGCGATATTAACATGATAAGGTCTGGTAACCACAAAATGAATAATATCTGCAATGTCTTCCGGCTGTAAAGCCTTAAATCCCTGATATACTTTTTCAGCTTTATCAATATCGCCTTTAAATCTTACATCACTGAATTCTGTTTGGGTGAGTCCAGGATTCACCGCTCCCACTCGAATTCCATTACCATTCAGGTCAATTCTCATCCCTTGGTTTATGGCATCTACCGCATGTTTACTGGCACAATAAACGTTTCCGTTGGGATAAACTTCTTTCCCGGCAGTAGAACCAATGTTAATAATATGTCCTGATTGTCTTTCTAACATTCCGGGAATAATTGCTTTACTTACATAAAGAAGTCCCTTAACATTAATATCAAGCATCGCATCCCAATCATCCATGCTTCCGTTTTGTATGGGGTCAAGACCATGCGCGTTTCCGGCATTGTTTACCAGAACATCTATTTTACTGAACTCTTCCGGCAAGGAAGCTATTTTTTCAAATACTTCATCCCTCTTCCTCACATCAAAATTGAGGATGTGTACCGAAGTTTCCACAGATAACTCATCTTTTAGTTGTTCCAGACGATCTGAGCGTCTTCCGCAGAGAATTAAGTTAAATCCTTCCACTGCAAAGCGAATCGCCGTAGATTTCCCAATACCACTCGTAGCGCCAGTAATCAAGGCTGTTTTCATATTCAAAATTTATTTTCTAATGTAAGAAAGTATTATTTAGCAAACACTATTAAGCTATTAAAGCATGGTTAAGTTCCGTTAAAAAGAGTTAAATCTGAAGCTTCTTTAAAATCTTGCATAAAGGTTGCCGTTCTCCTCCCAGAACTAATAAAATCTACTTATGAGATATTTGAAAAATGGAACTTTGAAAAGTTTAATGATCGCAACTTTTATATCGTTGGGATTAGCAAGTTGTAGCGATGATGATTCAAGTGAAGCAACTACAGGTGGAACCGCAAATATGACGGTTAGAATGACCGATGCACCCGGAGATTATGATGAAGTTAATATCGATGTTCAGGACGTACAGATTAAAGTGGAAGCTGATGCAGAAACTGAAGCAGATATTGATAGTGATGGTTGGGTAAGTCTTGATGAAGTTGAAACCGGAGTTTATGATCTACTGGAATTAACAGGTGGAATTTCTCAAATTTTGGCAGATTCTGAGGTGCCTGCTGGTTATGTTAGCCAGATGAGATTGGTGTTGGGAACTGAGAATACTGTAGTAGTAAATGGGGAATCAAAACCATTAAATACTCCGAGTGCTCAACAATCAGGGTTGAAACTTCAACTGAACCAGGAGCTGGAAGAAGGTGAAAACTATGCTTTTCTGCTTGATTTTGATGTAGAAGAATCTATTGTAGCTCAGGGGAATGGTGGTTTTAGTCTTAAACCTGTGATTAGATTAAGCGCTGATGCTGATGCCGGAATTGTAATCGGGAAAGCTGTAATTCCAGCAGCTATAGAAACAAATGTTCAGACTCTTGTAAAGCTTAGTAATTCTAGCGCAACGATCTCTGCTTACACAGATGCTGAAGGAAATTTTGCTTTAAACGGAGTTCCTGCCGGAACTTATGATTTAGAGATTATTCCTGAAGTTTCATCGGGTCTTACTGTTTTTGCAGTAAGTGATATTGAAGTTAAACCGAATGAAACCAAAGATCTTGGTGAGTTGGAACTCTAAGGGATTAAATAAAATATTTATTTAAAAGGCAGTGTTTAAAAGCACTGCCTTTTTATTTTAACCTAATTTTAACTACCCTAAATCCAATAAATCTTCAATTTGCGACGCTTACTACAAGTACGTATATTCACGACATCAAAATCCGAAAATTATGATGGAAAACGATTCATCTGTTGATATTGCCAGTATCAACGAAAAAATTGAAAAAGAAAGTGCTTTTGTAGACTTACTCACCCGCGAAATGAATAAGGTGATTGTTGGTCAAAAACACATGATAGAACGTTTGCTTATAGGTTTGTTGGGTCAGGGTCATATCTTACTGGAAGGTGTGCCGGGACTAGCGAAAACACTTGCAATTAATACACTTTCACAAGCCGTTCACGGTAGTTTTAGTAGAATACAGTTTACGCCAGACCTTTTACCTGCAGATGTGGTGGGTACGCTTATTTATAATATGAAGGTCAGTGATTTCAGTATAAAGAAGGGTCCTATTTTTGCCAATTTCGTCTTAGCAGATGAGATTAACCGTGCTCCGGCCAAGGTTCAATCTGCCTTGTTAGAAGCTATGCAGGAAAAGCAGGTGACTATTGGGGACGAAACCTTTAAGTTAGACCGACCATTCTTGGTAATGGCCACGCAAAACCCGGTGGAGCAGGAAGGAACTTATCCGTTACCAGAAGCACAGGTTGACCGTTTTATGTTGAAAACAGTTATTAAATATCCTCAAATGGCTGAGGAGCAACTAATCATTAGAGCAAACTTAAAAGGTGGTTTTGAAAAAGTGAATCCGGTTGTGGATCTTGAACAGATTAAAAGAGCGCAAAGTGCGGCACGAGAAGTCTACATGGACGAGAAGATAGAAAAGTATATTCTTGATATTGTATTTGCCACGCGTACCCCTGAAAAATATAATCTCGAAGATATTAAACCATTAATCAGTTTTGGTGCCTCCCCAAGGGGAAGTATCAATCTTGCGGTTGCCTCGAAATGCTATGCTTTTATAAAACGTCGCGGATATGTGGTGCCTGAAGATGTTCGAGCCGTTGTACATGATGTATTGCGTCATAGAATTGGGATTACCTACGAGGCCGAAGCTGAAAATATCACTTCAGAAGATCTTATCAATAAGATCGTAAACGAGATTGAAGTACCTTAAATCAGTTCGCAGTATTTAGTGGCAGTTAACAGTAAAAAAACTGTCTACTGAAAAATTAGACTGCTCACTGAGACTGAAAACTATCTACTGAAAGAGATGGATACAAAAGAACTCCTTAAAAAAGTACGAAAGATAGAAATTAAGACCCGAAGACTGAGTGATCATGTCTTTGGCGGGGAATATCATTCTACTTTTAAAGGACGCGGGATGACCTTTAGCGAGGTACGAGCTTATCAGTTTGGGGATGATGTAAGGAGTATAGACTGGAATGTTACGGCCCGTTATAATGAACCTTTTATTAAGGTGTTCGAAGAAGAGCGGGAACTCACCATGATGTTGATGGTAGATGTTTCCGGTTCTGAAATGTTTGGTACCCAACAGCAATTTAAAAAAGATGTAATTACTGAAATTGCGGCTACCCTGGCATTTTCAGCAACAAAAAATAATGATAAGATTGGTTTGATGCTTTTTACAGATCAAATAGAGCTTTATATTCCGCCAAAAAAAGGAAGATCCCATGTGCTTAGAATCATCAGGGAATTACTGGAATTTAAACCTGTGGGTAAGAGTACCGATATCAAAGGAGCCTTAAAGTATCTTACCAATGTTATGAAAAAGAAAGCGATCATTTTTTTACTTTCAGATTTTATGGCTGATGATTACCAGCATAGCTTGAAAATTATTTCGGGAAAACATGATGTGACCGGAATCAGAGTTTTTGATAAGATGGAAGAAACAATTCCAAATCTTGGGATGGTGCAAATGCTGGACGAAGAAACCGGTGAGTATGTAACTGTGAATACAGGATCTAAGGCAGTGCGTAGATCGTATTCAAAATATTACGAGGAAAGATTAAATTATTTTCACCAAAGTTTTTCATTAAGCGGTGCGGGGGTTATAAATAACCGTACAGATGAAAGCTATGTGAAAAAATTACTGGGCTATTTTAAAAGAAGAGCTTAAAAAAGAAATGTTTAGAAATTACTATAATACATATTTGAAATTCAACCTCTCAGGAGGTCTGGGATTTCTGTTTTTTATAAGTCTACTATTTTCTTTTTCAGAAATTTCTGCACAAACCAGTATATCTGCTTCCGTAGATTCTACTACCATAAAAATAGGAGAGCAGATAACGTATAAGATCGAAGTGGAAACAAACCCTGAAGATCTGGTGGTTTTTCCTGAAGGTGAGACTTTTTCTCCGCTGGAATTGGTGGAATCTCTGGAGATAGACACCATCAATGAAAATGGCAATTACAGGTTGTTAAAGGAATATTTTCTAACGCAATTTGATTCAGGAAAATATGTGATCCCAAGTCAGAAAGTACTTATTAAAAACAATTCTTATTATACAGATTCTATCGCTGTTGAGGTGAATGATGTAGTGGTAGATACCACCAAACAGAAACTTTACCCGATAAAGCCTTCCGTAGAAGTTGATCCGGGTTTTAGTATTCCTACCTGGGCGTGGTGGTTACTGGGAATCTTTCTAATTGCCGGACTGGTGGCTTTTTTAATTATCAGAAAGAAGAAAAAAGATTCAGAGGAGTATGAATTGCCACCTTATGAAGAGGCAATGGCCGAACTTCAAAAACTGGATAACTCTCATTTGCTGGAAAACAGGGAGATCAAAGAATATTATTCCCAGCTTAGTTTTGCGGTGCGTAAATATCTGGATAGAAAAATTTACGATCACGGCCTGGAAAGAACCACCAACGAATTAATCATTTATTTGCGAGCTCAAAAAGATGCGGGTAAATTGAAACTTTCTGATGGCACCATCAGTGATTTTGAAAAAATCCTTCAGCGTTCAGATCTTGCAAAATTTGCCAGATCTAAGCCCGATGTAATTACCGCAAAAGAAGATCGTTCAAAAACACAACATATCATCGATGATCTTCGGGCTTCGGTTCCAGAGCCTACTCAGGAGGAATTACTTAAAGATGAAGCTTTTCTTCAGGAGCAGGCAAGAAAACGAAAGAAACGTCGCATCATTATAGGTGTGGTAGCAGGAGTGGTTATAATTATTCTTGGAGTTACTGCACTTATCGCTACGCAGGGTTACACCTATGTAAAAGACACGTACCTGGGGCATCCTACGAAAGAATTATTGGAGGGAGAATGGATTAGAAGTGAATATGGAAATCCGTCGGTTGCGGTTACAACACCAAGGGTTTTGGTACGTGGAGAAATTGAAATGCCCCAGGAAGTACAGCAAATGATGGTAGGTTCTGAAACTTTTATCTACGGCAGCCTTTTAAGTAATTATTATACAACCTTAAGTACGATCAAGTTTAAAGGTGAGGTGAAATTTGATCTAAAGAAAGCGGTAGATGGTATTTATACCAATCTTGAAGCGCAGGGTGCGAGAAATATAGTAATGAAACAGGAAGATTTCACCACCTTGAATGGAGCTAAAGGATTAAAAGTTTTTGGAACCCTGGATGCTGAAAATCCTGTGACAGGTGAATCTATCCCCAATGAATATGTAATCCTGAATTTTGCTGAAAAAGGAGGTTTTGAACAGATCATCGTTGTATTTAATGAAAACGATCAGTACGCCAGGGAGATTTCAGAAAGGATCATCAACTCGGTAGAAATAAATAATTTGAAAGAATAATGTTTGCTAATTTCAATTTTGAGAATCCGGAATTCTTCTGGTTATTTTTGCTGCTTCCGCTGGCAATAGGCTGGTATTTTTGGAAACGAAACAAGCAGACCCCAGAATTAAAAATTTCCAGCACCAAAGGTTTTAAAGCAACATCAGGTATTCTGCCAAAATTAAAACCTGTACTATTCCTTTTAAGATTGTTAGCACTATCGGCGATTATTATGGCGATGGCAAGACCACGAAGCGTAGATGTTTCCACACAAACCAGCAGTACGCAGGGAATAGACATTGTGATGGCAATAGATGTTTCAGCAAGTATGCTGGCCAGGGATCTTCAGCCAAATCGTCTGGATGCAACCAAAAATGTAGCAGAAGAATTTATCCAGGATCGCCCCGGAGATCGTATTGGTTTAGTGGTTTACGCCGGAGAAAGTTTTACAAAAACACCAATTACCAGTGATAAGGCGATAGTTTTAGATGCTCTGGAAGATATAGAGTATAATAATGTACTTGAAAATGGTACAGCAATAGGTTCAGGTCTGGCAACCGCAGTGAACAGAATTAAAGATAGTGATGCTGAAAGTAAAGTGATAATTCTGCTTACAGACGGGGTGAACAATGCAGGATTTATAGATCCAAGTACTGCGAGTGAACTGGCAGTAGAATTCGGAATTAAAGTTTATACCATTGGGGTGGGAAGCAATGGAATGGCGCTTTCTCCTGTTGGAGTTAACCCTGCAAATGGTAGGCTCCGATTTGGAAATGTGCAGGTTGAGATAGATGAAGATCTTTTAAAAGAAATTGCTGCGGCTACCGGAGGAAAATACTTTAGAGCGACCAACAACGAAAAACTGGAGGAGATCTATGCTGAAATTGATTCATTGGAAAAGACTGAAATAGAAGAATTCAAATACTATAATTATGATGAAAAATACCGACCATTAGTTTTACTGGCCGGAGGGCTGTTACTTTTTGAAATTCTATTAAGGCTAACAATTTTTAGAGGATTTATATAAAATGTTTGTACTCGAAGAAAAAATATGGTTTTGGTTATTGCTGGTGATCCCGGTAATCATCCTGCTGTTTCTTATCTTTATTTTCTGGCAGAACAGAACACGAAAAAAATTCGCTGATTCTACACTGCTAAAACTTCTCGCTCCAAACAGATCACGTTCTAAACCGGTGATAAAACTAGTGCTAATTCTTCTGGCGTTAGCTAGTTTGGTAATTGCATTGGTAAACCCGAAAATGGGGACAAAAATGGAAACGGTAAAACGTGAAGGAGTAGATATTGTCTTCGCGATAGACGTTTCAAAAAGTATGGATGCTGAAGATATTGCGCCTAATCGCCTAGAGAAATCCAAGCAATTGGTTAGTCAGATTTTAAGCTCTTTGGGAAGCGACCGAGTTGGGATTATTGCTTATGCCGGAGGGGCTTATCCGCAATTACCGATTACTACCGATTTTTCAGCAGCTAAAATGTTTCTTCAGGCGTTGAATACCGATATGATCTCGTCTCAGGGAACCGCAATAAGCGATGCAATAGAACTGGCGACGACTTATTATGACGATGATCAGCAAACCAATAGAGTCTTATTTATAATCAGTGATGGGGAAGATCACGAAGGAAATGTGGAGGATATTGCTGAACAGGCTGCAGAGAAGGGAATTCGTATTTTCACCATAGGAGTAGGAACCGAAAAAGGAGGTCCTATTCCGATTAAAAGAAATGGTGTTGTTCAGAATTATAAGAAAGACAGGCAGGGAGAAACGGTGATAACCAAACTGAATCCGGCGACACTTCAGGAAATAGCGAATGCTACCGATGGTAGTTATATTGAAGGAAATGTAACCAGCGAGGTAGTAGATAATGTTACCGAAAAATTACAGAATATCGAAAAGACCGAATTCGAGGCAAAACAGTTCGCCGACTTTAAATCTCATTTTCAATGGTTTCTGGGATTAGGTTTGGCACTATTATTTCTTGATATCTTTATACTGGAGCGAAGTACCGCCTGGTTAAAAAGATTGAATCTTTTCAATGAAAGTAAGAAGAAAGGAGGTAAAGCAGATGAAGATTAAAAAACAACATATAGTATTTACGGGAGTTTTTCTTTTTGGAATAACGACTATTTTCGCTCAGGAAAAGCCTGAAAAACTTCAAAAAGAAGCAAATAAATTTATTGCTGAAGCTCAGGAAGCGCTGTCTGAAAATAACTTTGCGAGTGCCGAGGCTTCGTATAGAAAAGCTATTTCTAAAGATCCTTCAAATCTTAATGCCAAGTATAATATGGGGAACCTCTATTATGCGAAAGAAAAATCTTTAAATGCCGAACAGCGTTTAAAAGAAGCCGCAGAGATGGATGCAACAAAAGATGAAAAGCATCATATTTATCATAATCTTGGAAATTCTTTTATGCAACAAAAGAATTATCAGGAAGCGGTAAACGCCTTTAAAGAAGCACTTCGTAACGATCCAACAGATGAAGAAACAAGGTATAATCTGGCTTTAGCAAAAAAGATGCTGGAAAAGGAACAGCAAAATCAGGATCAAAATAAAGAACAGAATAAGCAGGACGACGAGAAGAAAGACGAAAATAAAGATCAGCAGAATAAGGACCAGAAAGACGGAGAAGGTGACGAAGATGAAGATCAGGATCAAAAGCCTAAAGACGAAGGAGAGAATGAGAAGGATAAGAAGGAAGGCGATGAGAACGAAGATAAGCAGAAAGATAAGGGAGATGAGCAGAAGAAGGATGATGGGCAAGGTGATAAGGAAAAGCAACAGCAACCAAAACCTACCCAGGGTCAGCTTTCCCCTCAGCAAATAAAAAACCTTTTGGAGGCGATGAATAATGAAGAGAAAAAGGTTCAGGATAAAATAAATGCTGAAAAGGCAAAAGGAGTAAAAATAAAATCTGAAAAAGATTGGTAACATTCAGGCTTGTCACTCGACAAAAAAGATGACTATATAGGAGGAAAAGATGAAATTGAGGTATTTAATTTTAAGTTTTTTATTGTTTGCTTCCGGGCTTATTCAGGCTCAGGTTAGATTTGAGGCGAAAGTAAGTAAGGAAAAGCTGGGAATTAATGAACGGCTTAGAGTAGATTTTGAAATGAATGAAGATGGGGATAATTTTAAACCACCATCATTTGAAGGTTTTACCGTTGTGGGTGGGCCCAACCAGAAAATTAGTACCAGTATCCTTAATGGGAAAATGGCTTATTCAAAGACGTACAGCTTTTATTTGCAGCCAAAGAAAAGAGGAAATTTAAACATTGGGCAGGCAGAGATCATTATTGACGATAAAATCTATAAAACTTCGCCACTTGCTGTAAATATTACCGCTGCGGTAGATCAACCTACCGATGGTAACAGTAGTGAAATGATCGCAGAAGATAATCTACATCTGGTAGCTGAGGTTTCCAAGGGCAGTCCTTATCTAAACGAAGCATTTACTGTTGTTTATAAGCTTTATGTGAGTCCGCGGGTGAGTGTAAGTAACTGGAGAGTACTGGATAGTCCCAAATACAATGATTTCTGGAGCCAGAGTATCGATATTCAGCAATTAAGGGTTGAAAATGGTGAATATAGAGGAGAGCCATATCGTTATGTAGTACTTAGAAAAACAATCCTTTATCCCCAGAAAACGGGAGAACTTAATATAGAGCCTTTAACGCTTTCTATTGCGGTAGATGTACCGAGTGAGCGCAGGGATATTTTTGGTAGCCGAATTTATAAAACGGTAAATAAAACGGTAGCGGCAGATAATAAGAAGATCAAGGTAAAATCGCTTCCAGCCGGGAAACCTGCTAATTTCACGGGAGCCGTTGGAAAATTCAATTTTAATGTTACTGCGAGTAAAAATGAATTAAATGCCGGAGAAAGTCTACAGGCGAAAGTGGAGGTTCGTGGGAATGGAAATCTTAAACTTTTTGACCTTCCTAACCTTACCGCTCCTTCTTCGCTGGAAATGTATGATCCGGAAAGAAGGGAAAATGTAAATACAAATCTAAACGGAATGCAGGGAAGTATTTCTGAAACCTATACCGTTGTTCCTACCAGACAAGGGAAATATCCCATCCCAGCCCTGTCATTTTCATATTTTGACCCTTCTTCTGAAACTTATAAAACCGAAAGCTCAGAGGAACTTTTGATCAATGTGGATAAAGGCCCACTGGCTGGAAATGAACCTTCGGGTCTTTCAGGAGTAAATAAGCAAGCCGTTGCGATTGAAGGAAACCAATTTAGGTTTATCAAACTCAACACAAATTTGAAACCCATAAATAGTGAGAGCTTCTTTGGTTCTATAGGTTTCTGGGGAGCGCTGGTACTTCCTCTTGCAGCGATTCCGCTTTTTATTCTATTCGGAAAGAAGAGAGAACAACGAGCAAATGATGTAAAAGGAAACAGGATTCGAAGAGCAGATAAACTTGCCAGAAAATATCTTTCAGAAGCCAGGAAAAGCTTAGGGGATCAAAAGGAGTTCTATCAGGCATTGGAGCGCTCCATGCATAATTATCTGAAAGCAAAACTTAATATCCAAACTGGAGAAATGAGTAAAGAACGAATTTCAGGTTTGCTACGCGAAAAAGGCGTGAACGACCAAACCAATTCAGATTTTATATCCTTGCTGGAAAGTTGTGAGTTTGCACGATATACACCTGCATCTTCAGATGCGATGCAACAGGATTATGAAAAAGCGGTTCAGGTAATTTCAACGCTGGATAAACAATTATAGTGATGAGAAAGTTAATATTGTTTAGTTTTTTAATGTTAAGCTTTATTGGGTTTTCTCAAAGTGAAGACCTCTTTGAAGAAGCAAACTCAGCGTACCAGAGCGGAGACTATGAGGTGGCTGTTTCAAAATATGAAGCGATTCTTGCTAATAATGAAACTTCAGCTGAAGTATATTTCAACCTAGGAAATGCTCATTACAAAATGAATCATGTAGCGCCAAGTATCTATTATTATGAAAAGGCGCTTCAACTGGACCCTACCGATGAGGATATTAAAAATAATATTGCATTTGCCCGCAATATGGCAATAGATGATATAGAAGAGGTAGAGGAAACTGGTTTTTCGGTTTGGTTCAATAATTTTATTTCGTCATTTTCATATACCACCTGGGCTGTTTTCGCCATTATATGTTCAGTACTTTTTGTTAGTTTATTCCTATTTTATTATTTTTCCTACAGGTCTTTAAATAAAAGACTTCTTTTTACTGGAGCCGTTGTTTTTTTTATACTCAGCCTTGTCTCAGTAATATTTGCATTTCAGCAACAATCTTATTTACAAGACAACCAGTACGCGATTATTTTTGAAGAAGAAGTTGAGGTTCGCGACGAGCCAAACCTTCGGGGAGAGGCTAGTTTTGAACTTCATGAAGGCACTAAGGCAAAAGTACTGGAAGATTTCCAGGAGTGGTCTCGAATAGAGCTTTCTAATGGTGCACAGGGTTGGGTAATTTCAGATGAAATTAAAAGACTATAAAAATTTTTGATAATAGTTTAACTTTTCGGTATAGTTAATCATGCTACTATTTGTCAAAAATCCCCTACTTTTGCCGCCGTGAAGCTATTCTCATACATATTAGGATTTATATTTATAACGTTTCTATTTGCTCCAACGGTAATATCGTTGATAGATAGAAACGTAGATATTTCTATTGCTTATAATGTTAATGAAGAAGAAAGTTCTTCTAAGAATAATATCAATTTAGAATACAAGCTTGAAGAAACACTTTCTAATTACGATAGTATTCATTTTCTTCAGATAAGGAAGCTGGATGGTCATTACTACAAAGAGAATGGCTATAAGGTTTTTCTCTCTATTTCTTCTCCGCCACCAAAGATTGCATAATACATAGTCTTAATTTTCAGGTAGCCATTCGGTTACCCAGGGAAGCTTTATAGTTTCCTAGTACACTTATTTTTTTAAAAAACAGGTTACAGGTTTTTTAAACCTGTACAAATACATGTATTATGTTTAAACATCTTAATAAAGATTTTCCGGCAAGTGTTGTCGTATTTTTTGTTGCACTACCTCTTTGTTTAGGAATTGCACTTGCTAGTGGAGCACCATTATTTTCCGGGCTAATCGCAGGGATAGTTGGTGGTATTGTGGTTGGAGCCATGAGTGGTGCCAACCTTGGAGTTAGTGGACCCGCTGCAGGTTTAGCAGCCATCGTTTTGGTAGCTATTTCCAGTCTGGGAGGTTATGAAAACTTTCTTTTAGCGGTAGTAATTGCAGGAGCTATGCAAATTGTTTTTGGGGTTCTGAAAGCAGGAATTATTGGATATTATTTTCCGTCTTCAGTAATTAAAGGAATGCTTACGGGAATAGGGATTATCATTGTTTTAAAGCAAATCCCTCACTTTTTTGGGTATGATGCAGATCCACAGGGAGACTGGGCATTCTTCCAGGCAAATGGAGAAAATACTTTTTCCGAGTTATTTAATATTGTAAATAATATTAGCCCTGGCGCAACGCTTATTGCTATTATTGGGATGTCAATTCTTATCCTATGGGAAGCTGTACTATCTAAAAAAGGAAAAATTTTCAAATTAGTACAGGGACCGTTAGTCGCAGTAGTAGTAGGAATAGTATTTTTTATATTAACAAAGGATACTTCTCTGGCGATATCAAATGATCACCTGGTAACTGTGCCTGTACCCGATAGTTTTGATAGCTTTATTGGGCAATTTACACTTCCTTCATTTAGTATGATTGGTAACCCACAAATTTGGATCACTGCTTTTACCATCGCACTGGTGGCAAGTTTAGAAACTTTATTATCTGTGGAGGCCATAGATAAATTAGATCCGCATAAAAGAACCACTCCTACTAACAGAGAGCTTTTTGCACAGGGTACAGGGAATATGGTTTCCGGTCTTATTGGTGGACTTCCAGTAACCCAGGTTATTGTAAGAAGTTCAGCGAACGTGCAATCTGGAGGACAGACAAAAATGTCTGCTATTATCCACGGATTCTTATTACTGATTTCTGTAATAATCATTCCAAATGTTTTAAATCTAATTCCACTTTCTGTTCTCGCAGCTGTTTTATTTCTGGTAGGTTATAAACTTGCCAAACCGGCACTTTTTATTAAAATGTATAAAGCAGGATGGAAGCAGTTTGTACCTTTTGTTGTAACCATCGTAGGGATTGTATTTGGAGATCTTTTGATTGGTATTAGTTTAGGATTGATCGTTGGAATATTTGTGATCCTTATCAAAAGTTACCAGAACTCTTATTTCCTGCATATTGAAAATGTGGAAAACGGAAATAAAACCGTAAAAATGAGATTAGCTGAAGAGGTTACTTTTATTAATAAAGGAGCGATTCTTAAAGAGTTAAATAAGCTTGAAAAAGATTCTTACCTCATTATGGATGTTTCTAAAACAAGATATTTAGATAACGATATTGTTGAAATTCTGGATGATTTTAAAATCAAGGCTGAAGAAAGAAACATAAATATCAAAATAATTTCTGAAAGAGGAACGGTAGAAAATCCGGATAGTTACCAGCAATTTTTTGAATTAGATAAAAAACCAGCTTAAATTTAGGTTCATAAGCTTAAGAAAATTGAACCTTAAAATTAAAAAAGATAAAATTATGATTACTGAAATAATAAATAAAGAAAAGCAATCTCAATTAAGTCCTGATGCAGTTTTAAACGATCTTATGGATGGAAATAAGAGATTTACAGAAAATAAAATGTACGAGAGAAATTATTCTTCTCAAATTGAAAAGACCAGCGGAGGGCAGTGGCCTCAAGCAGTAGTCCTTGGTTGTATAGATTCTCGTGTGCCGGTTGAAACAGTTTTTGATCAGGGTGTAGGAGATATATTCACTGCCAGGGTAGCAGGTAATTTTGAAAATACCGATATTCTAGGAAGTATGGAATATTCCTGTAAAGTTGCGGGAAGCAAGTTGGTAATGGTATTGGGTCATGAAGCATGTGGAGCTGTAAAAGCAGCTTGTGATCATGTTGAACTCGGAAATATCACGCATTTATTAAGCAATATTAAGCCGGCAGTTGAAACGACGAAAACCGATGGTGAGAGAAGTTCAAAGAATGACTCTTTCGTTGCTGGTGTTGTGGAAAATAACGTAAAGCTTACAATAGACAGAATCCGTGAAAAGAGTCCTATTCTTAAGGAGATGGAAGAAAATGGAGAGATAAAGATCGTTGGAGGAGTTTACTCAATTTCTAACGGAAAAGTTACTTTATTGTAATTCCTTTAACCGGCCTGAATAGGCTATAAAAAAGAAGAAAAATCCGGAGCATTGTGTGTTTCGGATTTTTTATTGCATTAAAGTCTGGCCAGGTCATCTTCATCATTCAACAAGTCTCTTTCCTGAACCTGTTTAATGATAGAGGGTAAAATAATAGGTGCAATACTTTCTACAGGCTCATAAAGAATTGATTCTTCCAGAGTTTTATCTTCAATGATTTCAATTCGTTCATTGGTCGCTTTAAAGAACATAATGATCACACTGGCCACAAAAGCCGATTTTATAAATCCAAAGACACCTCCCAGCAATTTATTAACGATTCCGAGGGCAGCAAAGCCGGCAATCTTAGTCAGCATTTTTCCGGCTAAGGAAATCAGGAATACAATAAGAATAAAAGTAATAGCGAAGCTAATGAGGTTAATATATTGAACTTCCCATTCAACATAATTTGAAAGCACATTTCCTACATAATGCGAAAAATGAATAGCGCCATAGATCCCGGCAACGATTCCTATAAGCGAGGCAAGTTCAGCAAGTAATCCTCTAAAGAAACCACGTACTAATCCGTATAGAAGTACCAGGCTTAAAATAATATCTACAGTATTCATAAATCAAATATCAATTATCCGTAAAGTCTATAAATCAAAAAAGTACATCATTTTGAACCTGTTTCAGAATCTTATTTAAATCGTTATCATAAATCTAAGACCCTGAAATAAATTACCATTGACAAATTTTAAAAATTGGTAATTATGAGGCTAAATATTTAATTGTAAATGCTTCCAATTCCCGGCCTATCGAAAATTCAACTTAAAATTTGCAGTGAAAGCACTGTGAAATTTTAGGCTGTTTGAGCTAAACATATTCTTCAGTAAAGATGAATCACTATAGAGTTCCTAAAATTTAGGTGCTAAACAATAAATTTAGATAAACTTTCGTAAGCCTAGATTTTTTTGGTTCGTTTTTTCATCAATGGAAAAAATGAACAAGCATCTTAAAAAATACGTCAATTCCCTACACTAGATAAAAATTTTTATCTCAGGTCTCGGGGTGACAAAATAATTAGTATCATAAAAACGGATATCCAGATCAAATATAATAATTATAAAATCTAGATGGTATCTTTACGGCATGGCAAGAGATGAACAATTAAAAGAAAGATGGGCAGGAGTTCAAAAGAAACTTTCAGATCAGTTTGCAGACGGTGAACTAATGGAGCTGGATGCTATTATCTACCTAATTGGAGTACAGGAGTTGGGCAAACCCCATAAAAGATATAAGAAAGATCATAAGATAGATTTAATGCATATAGCCATTTGTACTTTGTTGGAACCTTATGGATATTACGAATTCGATTTTTATGATGATGATGGATGGCCTCATTTTAAGATAAAGGAAGAATTACCTACCCTAAAGGCCGGTGAACAAACGGTTTTAATGAAAGAAGCGATCGTGCAATATTTTATGGAAAAAGAGTATATTTCCTAAATGAACCCCGGGAATTTTTTAACCTCTTTTCCGCATGATAGCGGTCCTATTTATCAGGAAACTTTGGCAGGAAGGTTACCTGTAGAGCCTTTTAATACCTATAGTAATATTTTCTTTTTGATTATAATTATCTATTTCTCATTGCGGGTTTATAGAGATTATCATAACCATCGCTTTTTAGCATGGAGCCTTCCGGTGTTGTTTATGGGTTTCATTGGGGGAACGATTTATCACGCTACCCGTAGTCATGATATTTGGATGTATATGGACTGGTTGCCTATTGTTATCCTGTGCCTGTCGGTTTCCATATACTATACAATTAAGTTGAGGGTAACCTGGCAAAAAAGGCTATTACTTATCTTGTTGGTATTATTTCTTGTTTTTGGCGTTCAATTATTACCATTGCCACAACATTTAAATACCTCAGTGGGATATATTGCTACAGCTTTAGGCTTGCTTCTGCCAATCATCACTTACTTCTATACTACAAAGAGCCATCATTGGGAATTTATTTTATTTGCCTTCTTAAGTTTTGGGGCTGCAATTAGTTTTAGAATTCTGGATAATTTTGTCCATATTCTACCTATGGGAACCCATTGGTTATGGCACACTTTCGGGTCTTTATCTGTATTTTTTCTGATGAAGTATATCTATAAAGAGAAATTAACTCCCCTCCCGGTTTCTACTAAGAAATAGAAAACGGAATAAGCTTTTAAAAGGAGAAGTTTTAGGTTTAAATTTTATTAAATTTGCGCTTCCGAAACGTAATCACCTATGATCGATAAAATTAAAGGACATATCGCTGATGTTGAAAGCTTTAATGCTAAGACAAAGGATGAAATCGAAGCTTTCCGCATTAAATATCTTGGAAAAAAGGGAATACTGAATGATTTTTTTGCTGAATTCAAGAATGTTCCTAACGAACAAAAGAAGGAGTTTGGTCAGGTTATAAATGAGCTGAAAACTGCAGCTCAGGTTAAAGTAAATGCTTTAAAGGAAGATTTGGAAAATAATCAGGAAGAAAAGGGTGTTTACGGGGATCTTTCAAGACCGGCAGAACCTGTTGAAATAGGAGCTCGTCATCCAATCTCTATAGTAAAAAACCAGATTACCGAGATTTTTTCAAATATAGGTTTCAATGTTTCTGAAGGACCTGAGATGGAAGATGACTGGCATAATTTTACTGCTTTGAATCTTCCGGAATACCATCCTGCCAGAGATATGCAGGATACGTTCTTTATCCAAACAGATCCCGATATTTTACTTAGAACCCATACGTCATCGGTTCAGGTGAGATATATGGAAGAAAACAAGCCGCCAATAAGAACAATTTCTCCGGGAAGAGTATTCAGAAATGAGGCAATTTCAGCAAGATCGCATTGTATCTTTCACCAGGTGGAAGGATTATATATAGATAAGGATGTTTCGTTTGCAGATATGAAACAAACCATCTTATATTTTACCGAACAGCTATTCGGAAAATCTAAGATCAGGTTAAGACCTTCCTATTTTCCGTTTACTGAACCTAGTGCCGAGGTGGACGTATATTGGGGACTGGAAACGGAAACCGATTACAGGATCACTAAAGGAACAGGATGGCTTGAAATTATGGGCTGCGGAATGGTAGACCCTAATGTGCTTAGAAATTGCAATATAGATCCTAAGGAATATTCAGGTTTCGCGTTTGGAATGGGAATAGAAAGAATAGCGATGCTACTTTACCAAATAGAAGATATTAGAATGTTCTACGAGAACGATCTGCGTTTTCTGGAACAATTTAAATCTGCATTATAATGAAAAAATACGGCTTCCTGATTTTGGCAATTGTGATCATAGGTATCATAATTTATGTCACGTTTGTTATTGCCTTGATTAAAATTACATTAGGACTTATTTTACTGGCCGTAGCAGCAGTTCTTTTATGGATACTCTGGCTAAAAATTAAAAAGAAAGCAGAAGAAAAGTTTTGAGAAAGGATATTGATATACCTAAAGTTAAAGATGTTCATGTGGCTGCAGTAAAAGTCTTCAATGAAGAATTTGAGGCCTATGAATGGAATGTATATTTGATCAACAATACAAATGAAGCTATAGAAATGGTTCTCATCGTTTCTAAAGGCTTTGATAAGAAAAGGGAAACTTCCCTAATGAGACATAAGATTGAAATTTTGCCTGCTAAGAATTTTGCTAAAGTAGAGTACCTGCAGGAGGAGGTTCTTAAACTGAACAACGAATTTAAAGTGACTTATTTTGCCGGGACGAAAATGATGGAAAAGATCTTCTTGTTCAAACCACATACGATTAAAGAAAGTGTTGCCTTAAAAATACCTGTAATTCCCGAAAAAGGGATCCTGGCTAAATAAATAGAACTTGCTTATAAAACAAAAAGCCCCGGAAATATTTCCTGGGCTTTTCTATTCAACTTGGTTTTAACCTAAACTAATTGAATTTATTGTTAAGGTCTTCAAAGTCACCAATAATTTCTCCACCGCTATTGATCTTTACCTTGCCAGATACAAAGATTTTCGAGTCATCTCCCACAAACTCTAAGGTTCCACCGCTATTGATCTGTAGGTCACCGTGAATTTCTACCAATCCTTCTACTTTAAAAGTACTATTAGAGTTGATAACAAGATTTTCTGAAGATTTTTTGTTCCCAAGCCTAAAGTTTCCAGACATATTTAGCGTAGAGGCGCTACTTAGATTAGCGCTTTTCTCTATAAGCATATCTCCACAGAAGTTTAAAGAACCATTAACATTAAGGTGCTTAAGGTTCATGATTCCGCTGTATGATTCTTCGGTACTAGAAGGAATTGTAAGATTTTTATGACCAGTATATGGATCAAATTCTGAGCAGGCAAGGAAATCTCCGGTTACCACATCGCTTTGAGGAGCGATTATTCTCAAAATTTTTAATCCTGTTCCTGCTGCCAGGTAGATATAATCACCTTTAGCCTGAACAAAGTTGGCGCTTCCGGTAATTTCTGCGATTCCTTCTGCTACCAGAGTGAGTTGGTCGTTTAATTTAACGATATCAAGTCCCGCTCCTCCATTAGCCATATAGATAAAATTCCCATCGGTAGAAACGGCATTAGTCACCTTATTTTCGGCACTAATACTAGAAGCATCTGGATGAACTCTTAAAGGTAAAGACATAGTTTTATCACCGGCTTCAAAATTATATATTCCTGCACCGGCAGTACCTTCAGAAACCAATATATTGTTGCCATACCATGCGATAGTCCTTTTTGATTCAGGTGTAAGCGCAGCTGTTTCAAGAGAAGTGTTTTCTATAAATTCATTGTTTAGACTGAAGTCCAAAAGACCTTCATCTCCGCTTAACACTGCCAGTTTATCATTACTAAAGGCTGCAGATCTAAGATCACCCAGGCCAATTTCAGCTTCAGCATTAAAAGCGCTATTGTTTCCCGGGAAATTATAACTTCCAACAATGCCAGAATTTCCACTAATTAAAATTGTTTTGCCTTCGAAATCCAATACATGCACTCCCGTGTGACCCGCAAGGCCATAATCCAGATTAAAATCTGAAGAAAACTGGCCATTTTGCGTTGAAACATATCCAAGCAGGGTATGATTTGCACCTTCACCATTAATGGAAGCCCCCGTAAACACAATGTTATTATTATTGTCTATATATAATGAATTAATATCTGCGATATCAGTCTTCATTCTACTTACAAGTACGGGATTGTATTTGTCACTAACATCTACAATATCAATAGCACCAAGGTATATAGAACCTTCTTTGTTGTAGGAAACATACGCATAGTTCCCTTTAACGTCCACATGAGTAGCTCGAAGTTCTTCACCATTTAATTTTGGTGGCTCCAGGGAAGCAATTTGTTCTATACCGAATATCCATTCAGATTCCTGATTTCTTGTCGTATTGATACGTTCGATACCAATTACACCAGTCTCATTAAAGTTAATGGCAGTTTGTAATTCTGAAGCATCGGTGGCTACATTAAAATGGGATTGTTGCGGTTGCGTTTCAGATGTTGTTTCTTCTGTTTGACAGGAAATTAAAAATAAGGCCGAGAGAAGGCATATTCCAAGTAGGTTTTTCTTCATAAGAATCAGTATTTCTATGTATTTGGGCAGTTAAAAATAGTAATTAAGCTGAGAAAAGAAATAGAAACTCTATGAACTACAACACTTTTCGATAAAGTGTGAGAAAAACCCGATAAGAAAATTCTTTCTAATAAAAAAGGCCGGTTTCGCAACCAGCCTTTCCTAATTAGTATGAAGTAAAAATTATTTGATCTTTTGAGAAACATCATTGAAATCTCCTTCAATAATGGCTTTTTTAGAAATTTTTGTTTTTCCAAGAACTTCTATAGTACTATCACTTCCAAGAAATTTAAGAATAGCGTTATTATGTAGAACAAGATCTCCTTTTATAACTACTTTTCCTTCTATAACAAGGTGACCTCCATAATTAACTTTTACATCTCCTTCAGTAGTCATATCACCACCAAGGTTAAAGGTACCTGCATGGTTAACTTTTACCTCATCCTGGACGCTTAATGTTCCACAGATATTCAGTTGATCGCTAACTACGATATTATTCACCTCAATTTCACCATGATAAGATTCTGGCGCATCATAAACTGCTAAAAGTTCTTTCGCTCCCTCATAGTGGGCATAAGTGTCACAGTTAGCTAAGGCTCCCTCAAAAGCTCCAGGTTCATGTAAATTCTTTCCCGAACCGTTTTCAAAATAATAAGGTCCGTCGTGCCATTTATTTACGTCATGTTTTTTCTCTTTTAAAGAATTTTGAACCTCGTTTACTTCCTGAGGACTTTCAGAAGAAACATCAGATTGACAGGATGTAAAGGCTAAGGCTGCAATAAAGCAGAAGCTTGCGAATTTTGTGTTCATGATAAATTGATTATTAGTGATTTGGAAAAGTAAATGTACTACAAATTTAGCTATAGTATCCTTAATAATCGTTGAAATGTATAAATTTCAGGGAGTTAGCCCATTTGGGTAAGAAAATTCTTAAACATTAATCCAGCTTATCTACAAGTTTATTAAACACCTTTTTAGGATTTTTACCCTCGTAGAGAATCGCATAAACCGCATTGATAATCGGGGTTTTAGACTTTTTGGCCTTATTAATTTTATAGGCGCTTTCACTGGCATAATAACCTTCTGCCACCATACTCATTTCCATTTGAGCGCTTTTAACGGTATAACCCTTTCCTATCATATTCCCAAACATGCGGTTACGGCTAAAAACGGAATATCCTGTTACCAGAAGGTCACCTAAATAAGCAGAATCATTAATATTACGCTTCATCTTATGCACCTTTTTGATGAATGTCTTCATCTCACGAATCGCATTACTCATAAGAACACTCTGAAAGTTATCCCCATAGCCCAATCCGTGAGCAATTCCGGCAGCGATCGCATAAATATTTTTTAATACGGCAGCGTATTCGGTGCCAATAACGTCATCGCTAATTTTACAGGTGATATAGTCACTTCCCAGATATCCCGCAACAATTTCAGCTTTTTTCTCATCCTGGCAGGCCACGGTTAAATAAGAGAGTCTTTCTAAAGCTACTTCTTCAGCATGACATGGTCCGGTTAGAATTCCTATATTCTCAAAAGGCACATCAAAATATTCATTAAAATGCTCTCCCACGATGAGGCTGGTTTCCGGAACAATACCTTTAATAGCCGAAAAGACAATTTTATCTTTTAGTGAAACATTAAGAGCATCTAATTCACGTTTCAGGAATGCTGAAGGAATTGCAAAAATGATATAATCTGAAGCCTGCACGGTTTCATTGATATCATTACTAAGATTAAGCTGATTCACATCAAATTCAACCGAACTCAAATAATTTGGGTTATGATCCTGTTTTTTAATATGCTCAATGGCATAAACACTGCGCATATACCAATTAACCTGTTCCAGGTTTTCACATAACATCTTTACAATTGCAGTGGCCCAACTACCACCTCCAATAACACCAAAACTAGGAGCTTTATCCATATAATTACATTCTCTTTTCCAAAAATAGTGAAATTTGGAAGTATTTAAAGTTTTTCGCTTTTATTCCTACAAATTATTGAGAATGTTTCAATAGGACAGATTTAGAACTTTAACAATTCAAAGCTCCTTTTTATACAATCTAGCTAAAGTCACTCCGTTATAAACCTGTTCATCTTATTATGATGAACATTATTAGTTTTTTTGGTTGGTTATTTAGTTGAAAAGACCGTTTCGTTAGAAGCGGTCTTTTTAGTTATAAGACAATTTTTTTGAAAACTTTAGGATTGATCAAAGCTCCAAACTTGTTTCACTTTTGTACATTTAGTTAACTAACTATAAATCATTAAAATGGGTATATTTTCATTTATTAAAGACGCAGGTAAAAAGATTTTTGGAATCGATAAACCTAAGTCTACAGAGGCTGGAACAGACGATGACTTAAAGAAGAATGAAAAAGCAGCGAGAAAATTAGAGCAAACTATTAAGGATTTAAATCTGAAAGCCGAAAATTTGAAAATCCATATTGAAAATGATATGGCCGTAGTTTCCGGACGGGCATTGGACCAGGCAACCAGGGAAAAAATTATATTGGTTGTAGGAAACTCTGAAGGTATTGCACAGGTTGATGATAAAATGGATGTAGAAAATACCGAGCCTGAAGCTGTATTTCACACGGTAGAAAGAGGAGATACCTTAAGTAAAATATCAAAAGAGCATTACGGGGATCCAAATCAATACCCATTAATATTTGAAGCTAATAAGCCAATGCTTCAGGATCCTGATAAAATTTATCCAGGACAGGTATTAAGAATACCGCCAATGGAAGCAAACAGATAAAATAAAATTAAAAGACTGTTTAGAAATTTTGAGAATGTTACACTGAGAGCAGTCGACGTTCTAAAGCTTGTAGTTCCACGATGAAAAAAGTAGGATCAATCAGCTAAAATGAAGATTCAAAATAGGTTTTTAAACAGTCTTTTACCTATTTATAAAAATTCATTTCATCAATATACTTCCAAACCTTTTCATCCAGAAGAGGTCCAATATTCTTAGATTCTTTAATTGATTTTCTAATAAATGTCGAAGAAATTTCTATGATTGGAGCAGCTACTCTGGTAATTTTCGCGTGAGTTTTAAATTCATCTGCAACTTTACCCGGAGCGATCCTAGGATATACATAGATTTCGTGATTTTCTATGATAACCTCTGAATTTTTCCATTTATGGAAACTCTTTAAATTATCCTCTCCCATAATAAGGCAAAAATCGTTAGTAGGAAATTTTTCCTGAATATGAGCTAGCGTATTTACGGTGTAATTAGGTTGAGGAAGATCGAATTCAATATTACTCGGCTTTAGTTTTCCATAGCCTTCGCAAGCCCTGTAAACCATTTCCAGCCGATGATGATTATCCAGCAAGCTACTCTTTTTCTTGTGTGGATTGTGAGGCGTAACCACCAGCCAGATCTCTTCCAGATCTGAATATTCAGCCATATGATTTGCAATAATCAAATGACCGGTGTGAATAGGATTAAAAGTTCCAAAGAACAAGCCTACCTTTCTATTCATTCCTCCGGTTTTTCAGCACCCACATAGTTGGAAACAAGATTGTGAGCTTCTATAAGTGCGGTACCAAGGTGGTTGTTTTCAATTATAAAATCAAACTGTGGAGCTGTGGCTAATTCTATAGAAGCCTTGGCCACTCTCATATTGATCTTATCGTCACTTTCTGTTTTCCGTTTTTTCAAACGAATCTTTAACTCTTCAATACTTGGGGGCTTTACAAATACAGCCAGTGTCTTTTCGGGATAGATATTTTTAATATCCAGGCCTCCAACCACATCAATATCAAAGATGACATGTTTTCCTTTCTTCCAGATACGTTCTACTTCACTTTTTAAGGTTCCGTAGAAATTATCCCTGTAAACTTCTTCCCATTCCAAAAATTCATCATTTTTGATCTTCTGCTTAAAATCATGCAGCGATAGAAAGTAATAATCCTTTCCATGCACTTCATTGCCTCTCGGTTCCCGTGAAGTTGCTGAAATTGAAAAATCCAGTTTTAATTCCTGGTGCTTTAATAAGTGACGTACTATCGTAGTTTTTCCAGATCCCGAAGGAGCAGAAAATACGATAAGTTTTCCTTCGCTCATTTAGAGTACGTTTAGAATTTGTTCTTTTATTTTTTCCAATTCATCTTTCATCTGCACCACTAATTGCTGCATAGGGGCATAATTGGATTTACTGCCTATAGTATTAATTTCACGTCCGATCTCCTGAGAAATGAACGCCAGTTTTCTGCCGTTAGAATCTTTAGCGTTGAGGGTTTTCTGAAAATAATCAAGGTGATTGTCAAGCCTTACCTTTTCTTCAGTAATATCAAACTTTTCAATATAATAGACGATTTCCTGTTCAAATCTGTTTTCATCTGCCTGCTCCTTGATCTCTGCGATCCCTTTGCGAAGTCGCTCACGTACAGCATCTACTCTGTCTGGATCTATTTTAATTACTTCTTCAAGTAAATTCTGAATATTCGTAATTCTTAATTTTAGATCTTTCTCCAGCGCTTTACCTTCATCATTTCTGAAACTGTTAATGTCTTTAAGTGCTTCTTTAACCGCTTTTTCAATATCTTTGAATTCTTCATCATCTATCTCATCCCTTTCGGTTTTAAGAGAATCGGGCATTTTAATGGCCATTTTCAATAATTCGATTTCGCTGGCATTTACAAGGCCTCTTAGCTGATCCATGTAGTTCTTAACTACTTCAGTATTCACATTAGTGGAAGTTTGCTCACCGGTGTACTCTACATAAATTGAAAGATCTACTTTACCACGGCCTAAACTGTTAGAGATAATATTCCGAAGATCCAGTTCCTTTTCTCTATATTGAGATGGAATGCGTGCATTCAGGTCAAAATTTTTACTGTTTAAAGACTTTAGCTCTACAGTGATTTTTTTGTTAGGAATTTGAATAAGGCTTTTCCCAAAGCCTGTCATAGATTGAATCATGCCTGAATTTTAAATGCTTGCGCAAAGATAATCAATTCTATAGCATCTCCAATTGAATACGTATTTCATAAAACCGGGAATCCATTAAATCTCTAAAGTGATTCTACAAACTCCAAAGCTCGTTTTTCGTGATAATAGATGTTAGATCTGGTTACAAATCCAACATGGCCACCATAGGTAGGCACTTCCAAATATATTTTTACGGATTTTTCAGCTATTTCATAGGGATAACATTCTGGGGAAAGGAAACTGTCATTGGCTGCACTTAGAATCAGTGTCGGTTTTTGAATCTTCTGAAGATAGCCCAATGCGCTGGTTTTTTTGTAGTAGTCTGAAGCATCGTTGTATCCATGGGCTTTAGAAGTATAAAGGTCATCAATATCCCTTAACGACTTACAAGCAGAAATTTGTTTTTTCTGAATATGATCTGGGAATTTTTCAGCACGTTCTAATAGATGTTGTTTTAAATTCAGTTCAAATCGTTTAGAATAAACAAAGTTCCGCATACGATTAATGGCTCCCAGGGAACCTGAAAGATCACATGGCACAGAAACCCCCACGCTTCCAATAATTTCGTCTGGCAAACTTCTATTTTCACCCAAATATTTCATGAGCATATTTCCACCAAGACTAAAACCTACCAGGGCAATTTTTGAATATTTTCCAAGGCTAAGTATATGAGTGAGTACTTCAGCCAGATCATCACTCGCTCCCGCATGATAGCTTCTAAAAAGTCGGTTTAGCTCTCCACTACAACCCCTGAAATTCATCGCAACAGCACTCCAGTTATTATCATTGAAAATCCGGGCCATTCCTTTCATGTAGGGTCGCTCTGTGTTTCCAGCCAGGCCATGTAGAAGGATCACTAATTTATCAGATTTCCTGTCACTGGAATAACTCCAGTCCAGATCTATAAAGTCACCATCGCTCAATTCTATACGTTCCCGTTCATAAACAGGAATTTCTACCTTTCTTAACGTGGCCGAATAGATGGTAGAGGCATCAGCATTTTTAAATATTCCCGGAGGAATATAATTTCCTGTAATAAGCGGCATTCATTTTTAATTTTAATATAAACTTAGGTAAAATAAGCTATGCATGCATACTATTTATTGGTAGTTTTGAAGAAACTGAAGATTATGTATAGCAAGAAATTTGAAATAAGATGGAGTGATCTGGATGCTAACAGGCATTTGGCAAATTCAGCATTTATAAATTTTATGAGCCATACCCGTATGGGTTTTCTAATGGAAAACGGCTTTGGCCAGAAACAACTCTCGCATTATAATTTAGGGCCTATAGTTTTTTATGAGCATATATACTATTTCAAGGAAATATTTGCCGGAGAACCGGTAACAGTTACCCTGGAACTCAGTGCACTTTCTGAAGACGGAATGTATTTTGAATTTATTCATAAAATTTATGATCATAAGGGTAGGAATTGTGCTACCTGTGAGATGATGGGTTCCTGGATAGATCTTGAAGAAAGAAAACTTACCACTTTGCCAGATAAACTTTTTCAGCAATTAAATAATACTCCCAAAACCGAAGATTTTAGAACGCTTACTAAGGAAGATACCCGAAAATATGGAAAACGACCGCATGATCTATCTGCGGACGAAGTAAAAAACCTGTAGAGTTTTATGGAGAATGAAATCAATGAAATCTGGTATGCATGTTATGGTTCTAATATTCGGAAAGAGCGTTTCATGTGTTATATAAATGGAGGTACTCCGCCAGGAGCTTTACGAAATTTTACCGGTTGCTCAGATAAATCTGAACCAAAAGATAGTAGAACCATTACCATAGATCATGAAATGTATTTTGCCATGAAATCTCCAACCTGGAATGGTGGAGGGATTTGTTTTTTGAAACCAGAAAAAGATCCTGCAGCGAATACCCTGGGGCGGACTTACCTCATTAATTCCAGCCAGTTTATAGATCTGGTAAGACAGGAACTGAAATTTGAAGGCGAAATAGTTATAGATTTTGAAGAGCTTGTTAAACAGGGATCTTATAATTGTATGACAGATGGGCGCTATGGATTATTGCTTTATCTGGGAGAGATCGATGGTAAACCTGTGGTGAGTTTTACCAGCGAAAATTATTTGAGGGATGAGATTAATCCACCGCACGAAGCTTATTTAACTACCATTATTAAAGGATTAAATGAAATTTATCATCTGGATGAAGCTGAAATAATTGAGTATTTCAGTAAAAAGGAAGGGATAAGAGATTTAGACATCAAAGATCAACTTAAAGAGATTTTGAAATTCTCAAACTGATTTTTATTATCTTAGATATTTAAACTCCGTCCATGCTTAAGGGAAAAAGTTATGCGTTAAAATGGATGTTTAGGATGTCTATTCTAATCATCGCCCTATTCTTATTTCAAAATTGCACGGTTTACAGAGGTTCCAGTGTAGATATTAACAATGCGATCCAAGAGGAAACTAAAGCGGTTGTTGTAACTAAAGATGGTGAAAAACTCAAATTTAAAAGATTACTTGAAACAGAGGAAAATTTTATTGGAGTGACCAAAAAACGCCAAACGATAAAATACTTGGAGAAAAATGGATTTGATTTTGAAAAGCACGGACAACTACGAAATTATATTATTGATTCATTAGAAATCAATGAGATCTATCCAAAGAATAAACCGGTATCCACTATAGTGAATATAGGAATTTCGGTTCTTTCTGCCTTAACCGTTTTGGCCGTTGCCGGAGGAATTATCTTCTTTTCAAGCTGGGGTGGATTAGATTAGCATATTTGAAGTAGCCTCTTGGTTTTTATTTTTATACATTTATTATCAGAAACTTGAAATTTTAAACTATGCTTAGAACCTTCTTTTTGAAAACGGCGATCTTTATATAGCCGGATGGGCAAGTGATGCTACAAAACATTCTGATGATCCAAAAGGTGGATTTATGAAAATGCCCAAAGCGAATGGTCCAATTAAAAATATTACTAGTGAACTTGGTAACCTTGATGGCATTCAAAAGTATGACGAGACCTCTTTTCTTGTATCTGCATGGGATTCGGGAATTATTTATAAAATATCCAAAGCAGGAGAAGTTGAAATTATAATGGAAGCTGAAAAAAGTGTTGGTGGTATTCTATATATTCCTGAAAGAAAAATTTTAGCCCTGCCCATGAATTTTCAGAATAAGTTGCTACTATATAAGTTTGAATAATTTAAAAGTAGCTTAAATAGTTTTGTATATCCGCAAAGTATCATAAAATCATAAATAGCGTCATTCTGTCCCGATAACTATCGGGATTGTTTCAGAATCTCATAAGACTAAGAATCAATAAGGTAACTTGAGACCCTGAAATAAATTCAGGGTGACAAAACAACAATAGGACAAAAATCGGATATAAATTTTTAAAAACCATCGCCTTATGAAAGTTATAAATTCCCGCTTTCATGGAATCATCGATTATCTTGTAGTCGTATTTTTGGTGCTTTCGCCAACGATTTTCGGTTTACCGGAATTAGCTGCTACTTTCGCCTATATTTTAGCTGGGGTTCACCTGTTACTCACTGTTCTTACATCTTTTGAATTTGGAGTAATAAAACTAATTTCGTTTAAGCTTCACGGAGTTATAGAACTTATAGTTTCATTTGCTTTGGTTGGCCTGGCATTTTATCTTGGTGCGGAAGAAGGGGGCCTGGCAAGAAATTTTTATATAGGTTTTGCCGTGGCAGTCTTCCTTACCTGGTTGCTTACAAATTATAGGTCGGCTTAATTTTTTTGCGATCTAGTTCGTCTTTATTTTTGTCTTTTTAATACTTACCATATAAACTCCAATAAATACTAAAGCTGCGGCCACTCCTTTTGTCCAGGTTAATTTATCGGCACCCACAGAAATTGCAAAGGTAATCGCGATTAGTGGCTGAAGATATATAAATGCGCTTATGGTAGATGCAGATAATTGTTTCAGGGCATAAATATTTAGTAAATAGGTCATAAAAGTGGTTCCCAGAACTACAAATCCCATTTTCCAAATAGCATCAAATGGTAAACTTGCCCATTCAACTGCAACGAATTCATTATAAGTTACCGGAAGATTGATGAAAATAGCGATGAAGAATAGCCATTTCATCAGGGTGATCGCGTGATATTTTTTAGTGAGTGGTTTTACTAAAATTAGATAAAGTCCATAAGAAAAGGCATTCACAATAAAAAGCACATTTCCTAAAGGAACATTGGGGGCATTAAAATTTTCTCCCGAACTAAAAAGTACCAGAACCAGTGCTCCGGCCATCCCAATGATGATCCCTAAGGTTTTTAATAAGGTAATTCTTTCTTTAATGAGGATGGAAGCAAGAATAAGTACCATTACCGGAGATAATGTAATTATTACTGAAGAGTTAATTGGGGTAGACAGGCTTAAGCCTTTAAAGAAGAAAAGCATATTGATGACCATTCCAAAAATTGCACATCCAAGTATTCTGGGCCAGTCTGAAGTTGCGATCTTTTCTTTGGGAGCAAACAAACTTATTATCCAGAATAGAATTGCGGCTCCGCTAACTCTTAATAAAATAAACCCGAAGGGCTCAATATACAGTGGCATCAAACCTTTTGCTAACGTATGGTTTACGCCATAAATAGCACTTGCGGCAAAGGCGGCCAGAATAGCCAAAAGACGGCTATTATCCATGAATAGATTCTTTAGCTTCGGCTACGGTTTTTTTAGAATTACCTATAAATATTTTATCGTTATTGATGATTACCGGTCTTTTGAGAAAAGTATGATGTTCCAGAATGAGGTTTTTGAAACGGCCTTCATCAAGATCTTCGTTTTTCAGATCTTTTTCCTTGTAAAGCTTCGCTCTTTTACTGAAAAGAGATTCATAGCTTCCCGAAAGCTGCTCCATCTCATCTAATTGTTCTTCAGTGATTTTTTCAGACTTGATGTCCTGCTTAATGAATGAATCTGGTACTTCAAGTTCATTTAAAATTCTCTTACAGGTATCACAGGTAGACAAATAATATACTTTTTTCATAACCAGATATTTTAGAAGTAAAGAACGCAATTTTCAATCGAAAAATTCCGCTATGCTTTTGGCTTCTTACTTAATTTTAAAAATTCCTCAATTTCAGTCCTTGGGTAGGTCATGATAAAATTTCCTGCTGAGTAAGGTGCAATTTCATAGGCATTATAATGCAGTATTATACTCTCTGCTGTAACGCCAATATTTATAGGAAGATGAAATTCATCATTTTCAAAAAACATTCCGGTGCTATTAATATTTTCAGCCATAGCAATTTTCTGTTTTTTTCTAAAATCCTTTTCTACGTACTCCATAAACTCTGAAGTAAATAAGTCTTTAGATTCAAGGATGACCCCATTTTCAGCATTAAAATTCATATATCTTGTACTGCGGTAACCATGAGCCCCACCGGTAAAAATATCTGTATTGAATTTCAGCGAAATCAGATTAGCATCTTTATATGCCACTTTACCATTGATCGTAGCTTCCCAGGGCAATTCATATTCAGGAAATTCCTGGGCAGTCTCTTTATAATTCTTAATAAAATTTACAGCTAGCTCTTCAGGTTTTTCTACTCCGCCTTCATCCTGATAATCTATGGTGTTTATAAGAAAGTGCTCTATATGTTTATTGATGTTCTGCGATTCTCCCGTGCCATTTTCAGCAACTGGAAAAGTCATGCTTATAAAAGTACACTCCCCTTGTTCAGGCTTGCAGTTATCAAGTCTTTTTTCAATGGTTTTTGATGAAAAACTAAGCCCTTTTTTAACTTCATTTTGAGATTCTTTTTTCTCATCTGCACAGCCTATAGCTACTAAGGCCATTAGCAGCGGTAACAAAATTCTTTTCACGATACCTGGGTGTTAAATAATAGGATAAAGGTAAAGGCAATTTTGTGATTGCCCAACAGGCGCACTACATTTGTTTTTCACTTTTTTCCATTTGGAAAGTTCGTAAGGGACAACTAATGGAAAAGTCTTATTTCTATTATGAAATTTAACACGAAGACGATACACGGAGGTCAGGAGAATGTAGATCCGGCATATGGATCTGTAATGCCTCCAATTTATCAAACTACTACATATTCACAAAGCACTCCCGGGGGGCATAAAGGATTTGAATATTCCAGAAGTGGTAATCCAACAAGGGCAAATTTAGAGAAATCCCTGGCCAGTCTTGAAAATGGCAATTTTGGTCTTGCGTTTGGATCTGGGCTTGCCGCGATAGATGCCGTATTGAAGCTTTTTAAACCCGGAGATGAAATTATTTCTACGAACGATCTTTATGGAGGTTCTTATAGGTTATTCACCCGAATTTTTGAAGGTCTTGGGATCAAGTTTCATTTTGTAGGAATGCAGGATGCTGAAGGGATAGAAGAGTATATCAATGAGAATACAAAGCTTATCTGGGTAGAAACACCAACAAACCCTATGATGAATATCATAGATATTGCAGAAGTTTCAAAAATTGCTAAAAAACACGATTTGTTGTTAGCAGTAGACAATACGTTCGCGACACCCTATCTTCAGCAGCCTTTAGGTTTAGGAGCCGATATCATTATGCACAGTGCCACCAAATACCTTGGAGGCCATAGTGATGTGGTGATGGGAGGCCTGGTGGTTAATGATAAAGAACTGGCAGATAAACTTTATTTTATACAAAATGCAAGCGGTGCTATATGTGGGCCACAGGATAGCTTCCTAGTGCTTCGCGGAATTAAAACCCTTCATATTAGAATGCAACGTCATTGTGAAAATGGAGCAGCGGTTGCGAAATTTCTTAGATCAAATCCAAAAGTAGATAAAGTATACTGGCCAGGATTTGAAGATCATCCAAATCATGATATTGCCAGAAAACAAATGTCTGGTTTTGGCGGAATGATCTCTTTTACGACAAAAGCAAACACCTTAGAGAGCGCCACTAAAATTGTTGAAAAACTTAAAATATTTACTCTTGCTGAATCTCTTGGAGGAGTTGAATCTTTGGCGGGACATCCGGCAAGTATGACGCATGCTTCAATTCCAAAAGTAGATAGAGAAAAGACTGGCGTGGTAGATTCATTAATTAGATTAAGTGTTGGAATTGAAGATGAAGAAGATCTTATTGCCGATCTTAGTCAGGCTATAGGATAGTCAATTAAATAGTAATAAAAATTTCAGGAGTTGTCCTTTAAAAATACTTTGTGTTAAGCTGAACTCATATCAACTTATATTTGTTGGTTTATAGCAGTTGAGATCCTGAGATAAATTCAGGATGACGTTTCCAAATTTAAAATAGCTTCTATATAAAATATCAATTATGAAAAAAATAGTAATCTTTTCCCTCCTGTTTTTCGCTGGAATAAATTTCTCTAAAGCCCAAAGTTTCCAATCACCAAATGGTGATCTGCAAATGAATTTTTCTTTGCAGGAAGATGGAACCCCGGTTTATAATCTCACCTTTAAAGGAAACGATGTGGTGAAAACCAGTAAACTTGGCCTTCAACTTAAAGAGGAAGAAGATCTACTGGCGAATTTCAGTGTAGAGAGCACTGAAGAATCCAGTTTTGATAATACCTGGACTCCGGTTTGGGGAGAGTCAAAAGAGATAAGAAACCATTATAACGAGCTTGAAGTAAACCTGGTTCAGAAAGAAACAGGGAGAAAATTAATCGTTCGTTTCAGACTTTTTAATGAAGGTCTTGGTTTTAGGTATGAATTTCCGGAGCAAAAAGATCTGGTTTATTTTGTGATTGAAGAGGAGCGTACGCAATTTGCTATGACGGGAGATCATACTGCTTTCTGGATTCCGGGGGACTATGATTCACAGGAATATGATTATACCGAATCTAAACTTTCGGAGATTAGGGAAAAATTTGATGGAGCGGTTCAACCCAATGCTTCCCAGGAACAATTTTCTAAAACCGGGGTGCAAACTTCCCTGATGATGAAAACTGAAGACGGTATATATATAAATCTTCATGAAGCAGCTTTAGTTGATTATTCATTGATGAATTTAAACCTGGATGATGAGAATATGATCTTTGAATCCTGGTTAACTCCAGACGCAGTTGAAAATAAGGGGTATTTACAAACTCCTGCGGTTTCTCCATGGAGAACGATTATGGTAAGCGACGATGCCCGTGATATTCTGGCTTCTAATATGAACCTGAATCTTAATGAACCGAATAAAATTGAAAACACTTCATGGATCAAACCGGTTAAATACATTGGAGTTTGGTGGGAAATGATCACCGGAAAAAGTTCATGGGCATATACAGATGAGCTGGCTTCCATAAAATTAGGAGAAACAGATTATTCTAAAACCGAACCTAACGGAAAACATGCAGCAAATACAGAACATGTAAAAGAGTATATAGATTTTGCTGCCGAGCATGGTTTTGATGCGGTCTTAGTGGAAGGTTGGAACCAGGGCTGGGAAGACTGGTTTGGGCAGTCTAAAGATTATGTATTTGATTTTGTAACTCCGTATCCAGATTTTGATGTAGAAGGAATTCATGAGTATGCGAAGAGTAAAGGCGTGAAAATGATGATGCATCATGAAACTTCAGGTGCCATCAGAAATTATGAGCGTCATTTGGATACTGCTTATCAGTTTATGAATAAGTATGATTATCCTGCTGTGAAAAGTGGTTATGTTGGAAATATTATTCCGAGGGGAGAACATCATTATGGGCAATGGGCTATAAATCATTATTTATTTGCCGTTAAAAAAGCGGCAGATTACAAAGTAATGGTCAATGCACATGAAGCGGTTCGTCCTACAGGCTTAAGAAGAACCTATCCTAATCTTATAGGGAATGAATCTGCCAGAGGAACCGAATTCCAGGCGTTTGGTGGTTCCAAACCAAATCATGTGACAATTCTTCCTTTTACTAGGTTGATAGGTGGGCCTATGGATTATACCCCTGGAATTTTTGAAATGGATATAAGTAAACTGAATCCAGACAATGATTCTCATGTAAATAGTACCATTGCAAATCAGTTGGCATTGTATGTGACGATGTATAGTCCGTTGCAAATGGCGGCAGATCTTCCAGAGAATTATATGAAATTTCCGGATGCCTTTCAGTTTATTAAGGATGTAGCTTTAGACTGGGATGAGAGCAAATATCTGGAAGCAGAACCGGGAGATTATATTACGGTGGCCAGAAAAGAAAAGGGGAGTAGTAACTGGTTCGTTGGAAATGTAAATGGAAATGAGGCCAGAACTTCTAAAATTGAATTTGATTTCCTTGAGAAAGGGAAAAATTATGTAGCGACAGTTTATTCAGATGCTCCAGATGCGCACTATAAAACCAATCCTCAGGCTTATGAGATCAAAAAATACAGAGTAAACAGTAAATCTAAACTTTCACAGAAGTCTGTTCCCGGCGGTGGTTATGCCATCAGTATTATGGAAGCTGAGAAATCTGAAATGAAAGATCTGAAAAAACTATAGTCAGTTTTAGGACATTTAGAAGAACCCTTCAGAATTTAATTTTGAAGGGTTTTTTGTTTAAAAAAATTTCCTTAAAAACTCTAATGAGTTTGTTCACCTCCTGAAGGGTGTTATAATGAACAAGACTTACCCTAACCACTCCATTCTTTTTCTCCAGATCTAAAACCTTTATGAGTTTCTTAGCGTAAAAATCTCCAAAGCGAATCCCAATTCTATGGTCATCTACTTTTTCAATAATTTCATTACTTTTTAGGTTTGAATGGACAAAAGAGATCGTAGGAACACGCACTGAAGCATCAGTTTTAGTGCTACCAATAATCTTTATTTCCGAAACTTCATTTAAATAATTTAGTAGAAGCCTTGCGAGCTTTTCCTCATGAGAGGAAATCATCTCAAAGGTTTTGGTTAGTTTTTCAGAAAAACTAATTGGTTTGGCATTAAAATGATGCTTATATAAATCTTCGTAATATTCAATAATTCCCAGCGTGCTATATGTTAGCTCAAAATTGAAGTTTCCGGGTTGTAATTTATAGGGAACATCTTTCTTTCCTATAAAATAGTGGTTTAAACTGTCCAGTTTCAGCAGTTTCTGATGCTTTCCATACATCACTGCAAGATGAGGTCCGTAGGTTTTATACCAGCTAAAAGTATAGAAGTCGGCGTCCAGATCCTGTACATCTACTTTTCTATGCGGTGCGTAAGCAACACCATCAACGCAAATAAGTGCTCCAGCCTTATGAACTTCTTTCGCAATCTTTTTTATGGGATTTATCGTACCCAGGACATTGGAAGCATGAGTAACCGCAACCAGTTTTGTACGGGAATTCATCAGCTTTCTCAGGTCTGAAAGATCAAGTTCCAAAGTTTCAGGATTAACTTTCCATATTCTTACTTCTATGCCTTTTTCCTTAAGATCCATCCAGGGAGAGACATTGGCTTCGTGATCTGTATCTGTTACGATTACTTCATCCCCCTTTTTCCATTGTTTGCTAATACTCAAACTTAGAATTCGCAAAAGCATAGTGGTAGAAGAACCTATAATTACCTCTTCATCTCTGGAAGCATTTACCAATTCTGCAATTCTGGAGGTGGCATATTTCAATTTTTCACCCGCTTCCTGGGAAACTTTATAAGAAGCTCCCAACTGCACGTTGTGATGCAGTAGATAGCCACTAATCCTTTCGGCGACTTTGCTTAAAACCTGGGAGCCACCGGCATTATCCATAAAAATAAAATCTCTCTCCAGCGCAGGAAATTGTTTTCTTACAAATTCAATATCTATCATTTAGCTAATAAACTTTCATTAAATAATTCCAGAATTCTTCTGTATTCATCTGTCCAGCTACTTGGCTCCACAAAACCATGATCTTCTACAGGATAAAGAGCCATTTCCCAGTCTTCCTTACCTAATTCTATAAGTCGCTGCGACAACCTTACCACATCCTGAAAATGGACATTTACATCTACCATTCCGTGAGCGATCAAAAGATCTCCTTCCAGACCTTCAGCAAAATAAATTGGTGAAGATTTGCGATAAGCGATAGGATCTTTAGAAGGTTCATTTAAAATATTGGAAGTATACCCATGGTTATAATGTGCCCAATCTGTAACAGATCTCAAAGCTGCTCCGGCCTTAAATGTATCGGCTTCAGTGAACATAGCCATAAGGGTAATAAAACCTCCATAACTTCCTCCATAAATACCAACTTTTTCAGGATCAATATTATGATTTTCAAGAAGATATTTAACACCATCTACCTGATCGCTGAGGTCTTTACCTCCCATATGGCGATAAATTCCTGTTCTCCAGTCTCGTCCATAACCTGCGCTGCCTCGGTAATCAATATCTATAACTGTATAACCAAGGTCAGTTAGCAAATTATGGAACATGTATTCTCTAAAATAACTGGACCACCATTTATGGGCATTCTGAAGATATCCCGCACCATGTACAAATACAACTGCTGCATCATTTTTAGCAGCTTCTTCGGGTACATATAGCCTGGCGGGAACCATAGCACCATCGCTGGCTTTAAATTTTATTAACTCCGGTTCTCTCCAGTCGTAGGAAGAAAATTCTTCAGATTGTCCGCTGGTGAGCTGTTGAGGTTCAGATTTTGATCCTGGCTTTTTTAAATATAGTTCTTCAGGTTTATTCATATAAGAATAAGTGATCGCCATATATTCTTCATTTGGAGAATGCTTTACATCGTTTTTACCCGTCATAGAAGTAAGCTGTTCCATTTTACCGCCCATTACCGGCATTTTATAAAAATGCCGCTCTCCTGCATGCATTTTTGAAGAGGTGAAATACCAGTGTTTTTTATCATTAGAAAGTGAAGGATCAAAGACTTCATAATCTCCTGAAGTAAGATCTTTTTTCTTACCATTTTCAACATTCAGAATATATAAATGAGAATATCCAGTCTCTTCACTCTGGAAATAAATGTGCTTATTATCTGGCAACCAGCCTAATTCCTCATATCCGTAGTAGGTATATCCAATTCCGGGGCCTGCAAGCCAGGCTTCATCACGTTGGTGCTCAATAGATTTCAAGGTTCCTTTTTCAAGATCGAGAAGTGCGATCCATCTATCCTTATTATCGGTAGATCTTAGGTTCACCACTGCTTTTTCTCCATTTTCTGAAAAATGAATGTTCGATGGGATTACCCCTCTTGGCTCTTCTTTCCACTCTTTGTCTGGATAATCTGAAGTATAATCGGGAAGTTTAGCGATTCCCGGAAGTCCCGAAACATCTACTATAAATACGGTGTCCTTTTCAAAATTATAGAGCGCCAGTTCTGCCGAATAATCCATCTCTCCCACTTTACTTCTCGTAGAGATGTCTTTTGTATACCCACTCTCATCTACATAATTGGGAACAATAGTATTCTCTCCACTTTCCCGGTCTATAATGCTGAAACCGGCATATTTACCATTTGGGGAAACCTCAAGATTTCTAAGATCACGATCTTCTAAGTAGAAAATGAAATCTTCCTTTTCCTTAATCGACTCTCTATAGGCTTTAGAATTGTCTTCCTTTTCTTTTCGCTGCTTTACCACTTCAAGCAATTCAAGATTCTCATTTTTCACCCATTCATCCTTATCAGATGATTCTTTATCAGCATTATCCGATTTAAAACCAGATTTTATAGAGGTAAGCTGCTGAATGCTCCCTTTTTCAAGATCATAGATAAAAGCATTGTCTTCAGCTTTAAAAGCTATACGCTCATTATCGTTTAGAAATTCGGGGTCATTAATAGAAAAAGGCAGATCAAGAAGTTCCTTTTTCTTCCTGGATTTCATATCATATAAAACAAGATCCCCCTTTTCAGTAAAGATCTTCAAGGATCTGGAATCATTGAAATTACCACTTTCAGGAATTAATTCCTGTTGTTCTTTTACCGTAACCTTTAGTATCTTTTTCGGATTATTGATAGAAATTCTGTAGAGGGAATCGGCTGGATTTTTTTCAGGATTGTAATTGAAATAAATATTCTCACCATGTATTCCCCAACGCACCGAATTTGGAAAAGTTCCCATCCAGTCTGGATCTTGCATAACTTTTTCTATGCTGAGATCGGAAGTTTGGGCTGAAATAAACAGAGGGGTTAAACTGAAAAAAAATAATAGGTAATTGGCAAAATTAGATTTCATAAAGGACTTAAATTGAAATTAATCAGTGATAAAAATCCGATTTTTACCGGACGTTGACAAGTTAGGCAAATTTTGGATTTTTAAAACTTACTTAAATTAATATGTAGGAATTTATTACCTACTGAAATTCAGTAACTTAAGTAATAATTTGTAATTTTGAGCTAAACCAAAAATTAGCGTTATGATGAAAAAATCAAGTTTTCACGTTACGCTCCAAATCGCACTCTTTTCTTTTATTATTATTAGCTTCACTTCCTGTGAACAGGAAAACATTCCAACTCAAGACCTTGAGATCAACACTTCAAACCTAAAAGCTGAACGAAGTAAGCCGGTAGAAAAAGTCAATGATTTTTATGGATCAGCACAACCTATAGGAAATGGTGTTGCCAGAAGCTATGTATCAATTAACCATGAGGGAGAACCGGTTTCTATAGGCGTTCTGTTTTCAGAAAAAGCCCTGGAAAATCTGGGGAATGAAGCGTTAAACCTCACTCTGGAACTCCATTCTAAAGCTCGGGGACTTATCGTTAATCATATCGATTTTGGGTATAATCCAATGGGACATCCCGGACCGGTTTTTATGCAGGAACATTTTGACATTCATTTTTACTGGATTAGTGTAGAAGAAAAATTGAGTATTCCTTTTATGGTGGATGATGGTGAAGCACTGGATCTTCCTCATTCTTCCACCTGGCCATCTAATTATGAGTATGAGCCGGCAACGATCCCGGAAATGGGCAGGCATTGGATCTCGGAAGAGCAAATTCATTCTGATACTTTTGACGAAACCTTTATTTATGGTTCTTATAATTCTCAATTTACGTTCTATGAACCTATGATTACCACCGAATATCTTCAAGCAAAGGATTTTGAAGATTCTTATGTGATAACTCCTTTAGGTGCCTATGAAAAACCGGGATATTATTCTAATTCTTATAAAATTATGTATGATGAGGTCAAAAAACAATATAGAGTTGAATTGACCGATATGTTCTGGGAAGACGGACTATAATCCTTTCTCAGGAATCAAAAAAACAAGCCACTTCTTATCAAAGTGGCTTTTTTAATGATTAGAAGTTATTCTGAAAAAATATATCTTAGGCTTTTAATTAAAATTAAAATCGCGTATCCGTAAATTGCCCTAAATTGATAAAAGATGTCATTCTGAAGTTTTTCAGAATATCAGAAAACAAATAATCCGGGCAATAACCTGGGATCCCGAAATAAATTCAGGGTGACGAAATAACTATAAAACAAAAAACGGATATAAAAAAATTGAACCTATGATCAAAAAATTTACCTTTTTAAGCTTACTTTTTCTTACAGTTTCACTGGTTTCTGCGCAATCTCAGCAGGAAATGGTGGAGAAGATCGTCAAGGAAGCTGAGAACAATTCTCAATTAGAAAAACTGGCTCATGAGCTTCTTGATGTTGTTGGCCCCAGATTAGTTGGAACACCTCAAATGAAAAATGCTCATGATTGGGCGGTAAATAAGTACTCAAACTGGGATATTTCAGCTCGCAATGAAGAGTATGGGAAATGGAAAGGCTGGGAACGAGGAATTACGCATATAGATATGGTTTCTCCCAGAATTCAAAGTCTGGAAGGAAGACAACTTGCCTGGAGCCCTTCTACCGGAAAAAAACCGATAACTGCTGAGGTAGTGATTATCCCTGAAGCAAAAGATTCAATTGATTTTCTTGAAAAAATTAAATCGGTAAAAGGTAAATTCGTAATGATCTCCATGCCGCAGCCAACGGGTAGACCAGATGATAACTGGGAAGAATGGGCTACCAAAGAATCATTTGAGAAAATGAAGGCAGAGCGTGACTCTCTTAGTGATCTATGGGATGAGCGAATTGGTAAAACCGGACTTTCTCGAAGAGAATTGCCAAAGGCGCTGGAGGAGGCAGGTGCGGAAGGTATTATAAGTTCTTACTGGTCCAGAGGATTTGGAGTAAATAAAGTATTTTCAGCATCTACAGAAGAGATCCCAACCCTTGATCTTTCTCTTGAAGATTATGGTTTACTATACCGTTTAGCTGAATATGGCGATAAGCCGGAAATAAGAGTGGTAGCAGAATCTAAAGAATTGGGCGAGGTACCAACTTTTAATACAATTGCTGAAATTAAAGGAAGTGAAAAGCCTGAAGAATATATAATCCTGTCTGCGCATTTTGATAGTTGGGATGGTGCGACCGGAGCAACTGATAATGGTACAGGAACTATTGTAATGATGGAAGCTATGAGAATTCTGAAAAAGCTTTATCCAAATCCAAAAAGAACAATTCTTGTAGGCCATTGGGGAAGTGAGGAGCAGGGTTTAAATGGTTCACGAGCTTTTGTAAAAGATAATCCTGAAATTGTTGAAAATATGCAGGTGCTTTTCAACCAGGATAATGGTACCGGTAGAGTAGTGAATATCTCCGGAAACGGATTCTTGAATGCCTATGATTACCTGGGTAGCTGGTTGTATGAAGTTCCAGAAAATGTTACCGAGCATATTGAAACTAATTTTCCTGGAACCCCGGGAAGAGGAGGTTCAGATTATGCATCTTTTGTAGCTGCAGGAGCTCCGGCATTTAATCTGAGTTCATTAAGCTGGGATTACTGGAATTATACCTGGCATACCAACAGGGATACCTACGATAAGATCGTTTTTGATGATGTAAGAAATAATGTAATTCTTACTGCGGTATTGGCTTATATGGCAAGTGAAGATTCTGAAAAGACTTCCAGGGAAAAGATCAAATTACCAATGAGTAGAAGGAGCGGAGAGCAAATGACCTGGCCAGAACCAAGGGATGCTGAGAGAAAGGGAATGATAGAAAATTAAATATAACAAGGCAGTTAATCCTGAAATTTCAATTTTAGTTGATTAGCTGCCTTTGTATATCCACCATTACCGCCATCTATAAAATGAATATGCTGGTCTGTGCTCATATCTTTTACGTAGCAGGACATAATACTTTCTTCACTTACGTGATACCCATATTTTATTAAGTTCAGGTTTTCAAGTTTATCAAGGTAGGCGATGATTCTTTTACGTTGATCACTGGTTCCCGTAATCACTGTATTTATGCGGCCATCCAGCGTAAGATTATCTGAAAGTTCTACTAGTTTTTGAAGATAATTTTTACCTGAAGTTGTATTTCGAAGATAGAATTCCCCGAAATTAGCAACCATAATACTTTTTACAAATTGGGTAAAGCTCCACTTACCAAGTTTGATCTTCATCTCATCTTTAATTCTTTGTAAGCCTGCTTTTATTTTTAGCCTTCTAACAGATACTGGCTTTCTTCGTCGAATAGAGCCGAAAATTTTATCTATAGACCCCATTATTTCTGAATAGACTTTTGAAAAATCTGTTTCTCCACAACCAGCGATGATTAGGCTAATTACTTCCTGATCTTTTTTAGGTGGTTTAATTCGATCCCATTTGCATTCCATTCCGGTTAGGTTCAGTCGGGTATCGTCTGGAGTTATTTCTTTCGGAGAATTTTCTGTTTTAATTTTATTTTCAGCAAAATGAAGTCCGTTTCCCAGAATTACAGGGATATTGAGGGTTTTATTTACATTAACCCTGGCAATCTTCAGTTCAATATTTTCATTGTAAATATCTGCTACGTTTGCAGAACCTATGGCGAGACTAAAACCAAAGTTTTTCTTCGTATTTCTATTATGTTTTTCAAGTACTGAAAGTGATTGTTCCCTGATTTTTTCAGGAATAAGAAAACTGGCACCGTCCCCTCCAAAAAAGAAGGGAACAGCAATGCCGTGAGCTTCAGCCAGATTCAATATGGCAATTACGCAACCGGTCGCCACAAGATTAACGTGATTATGATTCCCATTTTGAACTGCCGCCGTAGAATTACGAATATCGGCAACCAAAATATGCCAATCTGCCGGTAGATTTGAGAATTTGGTCTTATCTCCTATAAGCTTGCTTATAGATGAATCGTTCACAGGAAGATCTGAATAGAAACTAGTAGTGCTTTTCATAAACTTTAGGTCGTGAAAACAGCGTAAGAATTTCTATGATACAGAACAAATACAATCATTAATTCAATTCGCCGCCAACAGGAACTGAGCAGTCATGTCCCGGTTCACCATGAGGTGGATTTATCGTAGGAGCGGCACTCTGTAATCTTACCGGAGAGTTGGTCATCTCTTGAGGAGTAGCAGAAGCATTGGCCTTGTCTAATGGAGCTCCAACCGGAAGATCACATCTATGGCCTTCAACCCCATGTGCAGGATTGTATTTGGTATCTCCACTTTTCGCCATATTATCTTTCATTTCTTCTGAAGAAGGGTTCTCTGCAGTTACTTCTTCTTTCTCAGTTGCTTTTTCTTCGTCCTTGCATGAGAATGTGAGTACAGAAAGGAAGCAAATCAATATCAGGGAGGTAATCTTTAAACTTTTCATAACTAGTGATTTAATATTATAAAGGTATTTAAATTATTCGGTAATTTCTTTTAGCTCGGCTTCAGAAATAGTTAGAATTCCTGAAGCAGGGAGTCTTGTGATCATTTCTTTCCAGTTTTTATCGGCTTTAAATACTTCTTGAAATATCGGTTTTGCTTCATTTATTCTGCCGCTATTGGCAAGAGCAACCGCTTTCCAGAATTTCATCTCCAGGTTTTCCGGGAACATTTTTTCTGCGGTTCCATATTCTTCCAGGGCTTTTTCCATATTACCAGCTTCTACAGCAAGATCTCCTTTATTCATATGGTCATACGCACGGTTTACTTTCAATAGTCTGGATAATTCCTGAATTGGATTTTCGTGATCATCCACTCTTAGATCGATCTTTTTTTCTTCCCAGGCATTTTCAGTACGTTCTGGACCTACCACCACTAAAGCAGCAGATTGTTTTCCTCGAATATCACCACCGGCTTCCTGAGCGGCCTTAAGTGCTTCTACAACTCTTTCCGCAAGCGGATAGTCTGCATATCTTACAAAAGCTTCGGCCATAGCGGGAACCACTTTGTCATTCAGCATCATATTCGCCTGTACTGAAAAGTTTCTTCCCTGAAGATCTTCCGCAGCTTCTACACATTTCTCTCCTGTAAAAGCGGAAACATTTCCATTTGCGTCAAGAAAGGCAACCTGCCTGAAGTCTCTTCCGTTATCTTTTTCTACTAATTCAGTCAAAGCTTGTTCTGCCGGAACACCGTTAGCCATAAGTTCCAGACCTTCGGGACCATAAGCAGGATTTACAAAAGACTGGGTGGCGACCACGCCAACTCCTGCCTTTCCCCACGAGACTATAGAGCCCACCGAAAACCAGTGACTTTGAACTCCTACAGCCATTTCGCCGGTAATTGTATCTCTGGCGACTATTGAAAAGGTGTGTGCAAAGGCATCTTTAGTAACACCTTCAATGTTTTGAGATATTAAAGGAAGACTGCCAAACAGGCAAAACAGAAGTATGATCTTTTTCATAAGATGATTATATATTAATTTCTAAAGGTACTAAAAGCCAAAAGATATTAGAAGCTATGATGCAGGCTTAGTTGAATCTGGCCTTTACTATGGTTATTTAATGTCTGCTCCATATATCCTGCCTGGACTTTTAGGTTATCTTTGATGGCATATCCCAGGGCGCCATAAAGCCGGTTGCGGTCAAAAATCTCCACTCGCCTTCCATCTCCTATATCTTTCTGGCCATTAATAAACACCTCATTGTAAAATGCCAGATAGAGAGCATTTTTGTTGAGGGTAGCCTGATTTAGCGGAATGTTTAAAAAGAGGTTATAACGATATCTGGTTCTGAAATCCTGACCTTCTACCCATCTTTGTTCATATCTAAATCTATGTTTTAGATATATTCTTGAAGAAATTTTATGGGGAAGTAAGGCTTCCTGATAGATCCTGCTTTCTGTAGAGGTATCATTTGAATCGCCAAAAGTTCCGGAAGTTATATTTCCATACCCCAAAGTCAATTTTACATTTTCATTCGGGCTATAAGTTACTCCGGCCCTTAGCAGCAATTGCTCTAAATCACCAATTACATCCCAGTTTCGGTATTGAACATCTCCCTGAAGCCCGAATTTTGATTCACCGAACTCTGTATTCCAGAAATACATATACCATCCACCAGTTTGATCTTCATTGACCTGGGCATTGGTGTTAACATTAAAAAATAGCGTAAGCAGAAGTAGACTAAATATTTTTTTCAAAACTTAAATTTTTTCCGCAAATATAAAATCGTGCGGCGGTAAATACAAGCTTTAGTACGTAACTGGTTATTTATTAACTTTTGTTACCAGAAGATATATTGGGCCACCATCAACCGGGTATCCCTGGATTTGAGTTGCTTCGATTTTCACTTTTTGATCTACATATTTATTTAAATCTATAGTGTTACTTTTTAGCGCATAGAAATCATCTTCGGTTTCGAGGCTGTGAGTTCCATATTGATAACTGGTAATATCCGTAGATTGGATAATACCAGTATACAGTGATTTGTCATCTATATTTCCTGAACTACAACCAGTTTGTATTAGTAGAAAAAATAAAAAACTTGCCAGGTAAAATAATTTCATAGCTAACCTTTAGAAGTATATAATAATTGATTTGAAATTGGAAAAATTGAAGTTTTCAGAAAGCTCTTTATTTTTTAATAGAATCCGCTTATTTTTGCTAAGCAAACGGCCTCATAGTTCAATGGATAGAATAGAAGTTTCCTAAACTTTAGATCCAGGTTCGATTCCTGGTGAGGCTACTTTTAGGGGTTTATCAATACTAAAGAAATTTCTGTGTTCTAAAAACTATAAGTATATCCCAATAGGTAGTTCCCATCTCCACTGGAGAATGTGAGCTGCATATGCTCTTGTTGATATTCTGTTGTAAAAAGCAGGTTACTCCCTAATCCTATTGCAGCTCCTGCAATAACATCCAGAATATCATGTTTTTTAGAATCAATTCTACTTGCGGCTGTAAAACCAGCAAGTGCATAGGCGGGAATACTATATTTAAAACCATATCTTCTATGCACAAATCCTGCACTATGGAAAACGGTAGAAGTGTGACCTGAGGGAAAGGAGTTGTCATTACTCATATCTGGTCTTTGTTTATTTATACCAAATTTTAAACCGTAGGTTACCGCTCCTGTGAGTATAAGACCTTTAGTAAATTGCCAGGCGCCGTCATAGTCCCCGATAATAAAGCTGGTTCCAAGGCTTGCAGCAGGGAGTGCTATTAGAATAACATCTCCGATCTTTTGAGTGGTACCAACTTCCGGAAGTGTTTCACTTGTATCCTGAGCTATTGAAAGTTGAAAGAATAGCAGGCAAAAAACAATAATGGCTGCCACTTTTGGAGACTTAAAGTTTTGCATATAGTAGGCTGTTGAATCTTGTGCTAATGATTGATTAAATATTCGTTGCAGTTTGCCATAAATGTATATGAAAAAGGGAAATCAATCTAAAGGAACATTTCATATTTATGATAATAGATTAATTTTCACGATAGAAAGCAACAGATCGATATAGATTATAGGACTCACCCTTAAAGTGTTAGCGTTTATAGAGAGAATATTCAAAATAGGATTCGTGGTTTCAGATTATATTCCTAACCATGAGTTAAAATCACTAGTCTTATTTTGACTTGTCTTTAGTATTTTTCTATCAGAATTTAAAAATACAGATAGAATATTCTTGTTATATCTTTCAAGCTTATCAATAAACTTTCGGTGTACGATTTCGCTTCGATTGATTTTAAAAAACTTTTTGGGATCTAAGAGCAGTTCTATTTCATTAAATACTTTTTGAGGCATTGTGTGTCTCTTGTTCGTTTCATCAAAAGCAAAAATAATTCCTTGATCTGCTTGAAAACAAACTATAGAATCCACCTTTAGGAAATAAATACCTTTAGCAGATTTTATAGCGAATTGATCTTTATATTCAACATTGTTTTCTTGACCTTCTTTAATGAAATTGTTTATTGTGCCAATCAATTCATTGTAATTAGGAGCAGAATCGCCTTTTAACCTAATGAATTTATTCCAGGCGTTTGAAAATTGTTCGAATGAATATGGCTTTAAAAGATAAGCTATCCCGTTAGCTTCAAATGCATTTATGAAGAACTCATTATAGGCAGTAGCAAAAATAATCGGGCAATGTAAGATAACGTCTTTATAAACTTCAAAAACATTACCATCTCTTAATTCTATGTCTGAAAATATAAGATCAAAATCCTGCGTTTTTGATAAAAGCACTTTTAGATCTGAGACTGTTTCTATTTCCTTCACAATTTTGAACGAATTACAAGCCTGCGCAATATATCTTTGAAGTTTTTTTCTGGCGGGGGCCTCATCCTCAATTATAAGTATTTTATACATCTGCATTCTTATTTATAAATGGCAATGTCACTTTAAAGTGAGTATCGTTTTCTTCGATGGCGATATTAGTACTTCCTAATAAACGAAACTGAATAGAAAGGTTTTTAAGTGCCCTTCCACCATCAATTTTTTTTTGTTGCTTTATAATTTTATTATTTGATACCTGGATGTTTTCCCCTATAGAGACATTAATATGCACAGGATTTTCGATGGTACCTAAATTATGCTCTATGGCATTTTCTACTAATATTTGTAAACAAAAAGGCGGAACCATTGTCTTTGGCTTTATATTTTTTTGATTAAAATTTAAAGAATAATAACCCAAATATTTTTCTTCCATTAGCTTAAAGTAATTTCTGGTAAACTCAATTTCTTCCTGTAAAGGCACCAGTTTTTTTTCTGAGGTAATTAAAGAATAGCGGTATAATTCTGAAAAATGATGTAGAAAACTGCTCGCTTTATCTTTATCTTCTTCAATAAGTTGGTCAAGTGTATTGAGATTGTTAAATAAAAAATGTGGATTGAGTTGAGCTTTTAGTTGCTGAATTTTACTTGATGCAATTGCTTTATCATATTCATTAATGGCAATTCTATAAGAATTGTTCTCTTTTGAATACAAATAAGCTAGATATAGGCTTCCAAATAATATGAATTCAACAATTCGACTCATATTTACACTTAATAAGGTTTGAGTATTGAAATTTCTGGACACCGTATCGAATATTAGCGCTATTATGATATTCAATAAATTTGAAGCGCAAAGGTATAATACGAAGGCGATGCCAAAGTATTTCAAATATGTTTTTAGATTGACTACTTCTTGTGTATCCTTTCTGCCTAAATAATTGACAATAACTTTGATTAAAATAAAAATAGTAAAAGCTGCTAAAAATTGTCCAACGGGTCCATCTGGCAGAAATGCCATTTTCAATTTTTGACCTACTACGATTCTATTATTTACGACTAGGACATAGCTTAAGAGAAAGATGAATAGTATGAAATACTTGTCAATCTGTAAAAAATTCAATAGTTTTTTCATGGAGAGGCAAATTAAGAAACTTCCTTAAAAACATAGTTGTCTGGTTTCAAGGAAGTTTGAAATTAAGGGGTAACTATTCTGGCCATGAATTCGTTACTTTTCCTTCATCATCATATACTTCCAGCTTTACATTATTGCCTTTATCAACATAAAACATAGCTTTTGTCTCCCCATTTTCTCCAAATAGAAACAATCCATTATTCTGACTTCCCGTTTTTCCTAAGACTATTCTTGGAGTTGCACCAATAAGTCCTTGATCTGCATATTCTTTATATTTTTGTCTTCTTATTTTTTTATCTTCGATAAGCTCAAGTTCTTCCATGACTTTAGTGACTTCTTGCTGGGTTAAATTGGCCGTGCGGTCATTAAAAACTAATGAACTACTCACCATTCTTTCCTCTCCTTTTTTAAAATCAATATTTCTCAGTTGCATCACTTGATCACCATCATATTGATCATAGGTTAATGAAAGCCCGGAGCTATGGCCATTTTCATCCTTAGCACCATCATATATAAATCCGCCACATTCAATCCCATCTTCATTAAAATATAGCATTCCAGAGCGCTTTTTTCTGTTTTTAGTGACTTCTCTACCATTTACTGTAGCCGATCCATTTGGAAATTGTTCTACATTAGTAATTATCATTTTAACGGTGCCATCAGATTCTACAATATTGATGCGCTCAACATCAATAGTTCCAAATTTTTGATTTTCTTTCGTTTTAAAAGCAAATAATAGCATTGCAGTTATAACTGCTACTGTGCATATTGCAAACGTTCTTAAGACCACTAATTCTCGATTGATATTTTTCATTGTATTTATTTTTTTGAGTGTTTAATTATTTGAAGCAATACTAGCGCTATAAAAAAAACACGACAAAGTAGAAGTAATGAGTGCAGGAAAATATCGAATGAATAAAGGAAAAAACAGATTAAACGATTTTAGCACAGCACTCTCTTATTTGCAATAGACCGCTCACTTTTATTGGTCTTTGATAAGTTTCAATTTTTATGAGAAAACATAGATCGATTTAAATTACCACTCAAAAATTGTTAATAGCTTGGTTGAAAACTATTTAAAGTGCTCAAAAATTTAAGGCTAATGTCTTCGTAAATTGCAAATACCCCAACTATACCCTACTTATAATAGCTGAATTCGAAACCTACAGTAATTATTTTACTGATAAATCAGACTATATGAGATTTTTTTTGCACCAAATCAAATTGATCGAACAGACAGATGCCGATACTACTATTATCAGCCTTCTGTTTAAATTCATTTTAATAACGGGAATTGCGTTACTGGTATTTTTTCTCACGGCTCAAACGTATACACCGGCATCTTTCAATGATAATAAAAGATCATTACCAGAAATGCTAAAAACCAATCCGCCTGCACCTTACTAAAAAATACGTATAGAATTTTTGCGTATTACTACCCTTGTGCAAATAGATTAGCTTTTAATCAGAGGTGTAAATTCCATTATTCCCCCGCACCTCTATTATAATTCGGAAGCTAGCAGATTTTTTAGAGCTATTCCTGCCAGATTTTTTAAATTAGTAGAATATGCTGAAGAATATTAAAACTCTGATTTTTGACGTAAATGAAACCTTATTGGATCTGGATCCCTTAAAGACTAGTATAAATGAAGCACTAGGAAATAATCAGGCTACAGATGTCTGGTTTGCAGAACTGCTCCAATATTCTTTGGTGGAAAGTGTGACGAATACATATCATGATTTTAGCGAGATTGCAGCGGCAATTTTAAAAATGAATGCCAAAAAATATGATAAAGAGTTTTCCGAAGAAGAAATAAAAGACATTTTAAAACCAATAAGTCAATTAGAAGCCTATGCCGATGTTGTGGAAGGACTGGAAAAATTACAGAAAACTGACCTCCAATTAATCGCTTTTAGTAACGGAAAACCTTCTGTATTAAAAGAACAATTGGAATTTGCCGGTCTTTCGAAATATTTTGATAAAATTCTAAGTGTAGATCCGGTTAAAAAATATAAACCACATCCTGAAACCTATGAATTTGTATTGAAAGAAGCCGGTACTAAAAAAGAAAATTCCATGATGGTAGCAGCACATGGTTGGGATATAACCGGAGCTATGAGGGCAGGCTTAAGAACCGCTTTTATTCAACGTCCGGGAAAGTTTATATTTCCACTCTCTCAAAAACCAACTATAGAAACCAGTGATATTCTAACTTTAGCCCTGGAATTGGGATGTTAAGCGAATTACTTTAACTAAAAAACCACGCTGGTAAATAATCAGCGTGGTTTTTTTATACTCTATAGATAGATTCCTAGAAATCGAAATTAAAAGTAAAATTAACTCGACCTCCTTCATCTCCAACATAGTATCCTATATTTCCTGTAAATGCTTTGAAAGCATTTATGAAAATAGATCCACCATAATTAGTGTGCCAGTCGCTACTGTTGTCATCATCAACCCAAACTCTACCATAATCAAAACCTAAACTGGCTCCAAGTCTAAGCGGGACAAAATTGGTTCTAAATTGTGTAATACCACTTCTTAAATCAATATTCTGGTAAAAAGCATATTTCCCATTAAAACGTTCATTTCTATATCCGCGAAGACTGTTCATATTTCCACCTCCTAAAGTAGCACCATGATAGAACTCATAATTATCTCCAATGATGGCTTCACCACCAATTTTTGTTGCAAGTGCGGCAAAACCACTTTCGTGCAGCGGATAGTTTAATGATAGCATCGGTTTTATGTACGCAAACCTATTATCGTATTCATCGATATTGGTTTTATAACCTGCGGTGACATCTAATTCCATACCTCTTGAAGGAAAAGCGACCCTGTCTTTATTGAAATAATTATAATTCAATTCACCACCGGCATACATCTGGCTTTCAAATATGTCATTGCTTTGATCAAAAGTATCTGCTACAAACCTACCTTCATCATAAGCTATTTCCATAGATTCAATGAGTGGTTTGATATAAAAACTTACTTTTTTATTCTTTCTGTAAATTAAAGAGGGAGCAAAACTCCATTGTTCAATTTTAACCCTATTGTAATCTTTGTCTATATCGTCAGGATCATACTCAGTATCATTCCCAGTTCCGAAATAGTTAATCACATAGTTCGGGCTGGAATAATAAGCATCCAGGCCAAAATTCCAATTATGAAAAATATGGGCGAACTCCCCGGAGTACCCAACATCAAAGCCCTTGGTAGTAAAAAAATAATTAGCAGTTAAATTATGCTTAGCGGTAAAAGGATTTCTTACAAGTCCGTTTGTGGTGTAAGTATTATTTACTCCAAGGCTAAACCCCTGATCTGAATTAAAATCAGCATTTGGCAAAAATGTATATTGTCTTATTTTTTTCTTTTTAGGGTCATAGTTATTAATGTCATAAGAGTCTACCAACATTTTACGTGCTCCGGGAGTTTTAATGGTATTCTCCTTGCTTCTATAATCGTAGAGTTTAGCACGTTTTTTATTCTGAAAATCATAAATATCATTTTCTTCTCCTCCAATGATCTTCAATGGTACGAGGCCAGAACCTTCTCCTACGATTTGGAATTCATCATCTCCATCAAGACCATAGATCCAGACCTCCCTGGTCATTTTAGAATCATAAGATTTTTTAGCTGTGATCTCTCCGTCTTCATTCTTTAATTCAACAGTAGTGATCCCATTTGGCTTCCTGGTAATAAGAAATTTATCGTCCTCCTCAGTACCTGTGAACATATCAAATTCGGTGAGATGTTGGTAATAATCCCTGGCGATCTCATCTAGATTTGCTCTACGAGCTTTCATTGTTTTTTTGATATCGGCAACATAAGAGTCTTCAGTAAGACCTTCTGGTAAAACCCCAAAAGCTTCCTGAATTACTTCATCGGTGATATTATTCTGAATATAATCTGCCTGTTTTTTCCAATCTTCCCACTGAGCATTTCTAATGAAGGCCTTATCCAAAGGATAACCGGCAATATTGAACCATTTTGGTCTTTTTACCATAGGGCTATATTGTTCCATAGCTCTAAATTCGGGGAAACCCATTCTTATAAGAGAAAGTGCAAGACCATCAGTTTTAGGAAACACCTGATCACGATCTTTTGCTATTGGAAGATATTTTTTCTTGCCATTTTCATCTTCAAACTCAGCCCATTCGTATTGGCCTTCATGTCTATCCCAGTCACCAAGTAGCATATCCAGTAATCTTGCTCTAATAAACATATCTTCGTCTACGTAAGCATCTTTAGATTCTCTCATCTCCTGGTATAGATCTAAGGTATTTAATACGTCATCTGCATTTCCGAACATATCTTTATTCTCATCACCAATATGAGCTTCAAACATGTATAATTCATCACCATATTCTTCATTATACACTCCTAATGCCTCTTGTTTAGGTACATAATATAAGCTTGAATTAGGATGATAGATTTCTAATTCATCCATAAATCGTCCTGCAGGAAATGTTCCGTAGGGAAAAGCAGTGGTATAGAAATCCTGTACATATCTTTCGGCAACGGTATTTTCAAGATAATCTTCTACATAGTGTGTTGTAACTACGGTAGTTTGCAGGAATTGAAGGGCACTTTTTTTAAGAGCTCTCATGGTATATTCATGGTCATCTTCATCAATAAAACCTAAAGATCTGGATTGGTGACCTCCACCAGCTCCTAACACTTCCAGATTTCCGGGGATAGTATCAAGGTATAAAACAGGAAATTCAAATTTCTTGCTGTAGAGAGATCGGTAATGCTCACCCCAAATCGCTTTAAAAACACCATCCTTATCGGTCTCTTCTTCGGTATATACTGAAGCCATCGTGTTTTCTCCGAGGCGTGTTTTTGGCCATTCTACTTCATCGATACTGGGACGTTCACGAGAAATCTGTTTATTAAAAATTTTCTCTGAACCAGTTTCAGAAATTTTATAGAACTCAACGTTGGAACTTCCATTTTTATTGATATTTATTTTTGCATAACCAAGATCATAAGCTGCAAAATCTCCATGATCTTTTTCCGGTTTTGCCTTTACAGGATTTTCAGTTACTCCTGCTATAATCTGCTCCACTCTATCATCCTGAACATATTGCAGGTTTTGATCGTTTCCAGAAACAAAGATGACGTCGTTATATTGTCTTGCCAGTGCTTCCAGAGTACCCATTAATTGTTTCAACTGTGGATTTCTTCTGGTCTGGCTACTTGCACCAATAATCTTCTCAAAAAAGCCAATCTTGGTTTGGGTCATAATGGGGTGATGAACCGCTACGATAACTGTTTTTCGCTGGCTATCCTCCAATTCGTCATTAAATTCTTCGCGAAACTGAGTTCGGGTTTTAATCTCACATTTATTATTGATGTATGGATGATCATCCCAGTTTTCAATGTACCATTGCGAATCTATCATGATTAACTGAACATCATCACTAAGGCTTTTACTTTCAATGGGACACCCATCATTAGGCCAGAATTTGGCCCTGGAGTTATCCTGTAAGAATGATTCCAGATCATCTATATTATCTGGCGCATCATCCTGCCATTCGTTATATCCCGGGGTAAAAACTATATTACCCTTAAAATCTTTAAATAAGTCCAGCAAATTTGCCTGTAAATCTTTTTTTACTTTATCCCGGCCATTATCCTTATCTGGAAAACCTTCTGAAGGAACTATATTTCCAACAATAACCAGGCTTGCCGAATCTTCTTTCTTAGAAGCTTCAACAATTTCAGTTAGGATCTTCTTGTTGGAATCGTTCGTTCTAAGTCCGGTGTTAGAAGTAACATATATGGAGTGTACTATTTCTTTCTTCTCAGCAGAATTTTGCTGTGCTGTTGCCGAAAAAGCTGTTAAAAGTAGGGATAAACTAAAAAAAGTAAAATTTCTCGAAAATTTATTTTCGTGTAGTTTTTGAATTATGCTCATAAAAGCTTTGGGTGTTTGATTGAAATTGTCTTAGTAGTTTTCTATATAAAACTTCCAAAAAAATCTAAAAATTTTAGGATGTCATAGCTCTTTACAATACTTTAACATCCAAGCCTAAAAGTTTTACTAAAAAAGTATCACTCAAATTAAATGAAAATTTTATTGTTTTGTGTTTAATGGGGCGCTTTCTTTCGAAAAACATAATTTGAAAAATTCCTTGAGTAAAAAAATCTTTCTAATACTGGTTCTTTTTTGCTGTTTTAGAGGTCTGGCGCAGGAACTGCCTCCGGTGGTTAATTTCGGGCCCAATCAATATTCCGCAGGAAATCAGAACTGGATGATTGCCCAGGCTGAAAATCAGAATCTCTATTTCGCAAATAGTACCGGGTTGTTGGAATATAATGGTGAAAGCTGGAATTTATACCCGGTTCCTAATAATACAGTCGTTAGGTCTTTAAAAGTAGTTGGGAACCGAATTTATATCGGTGCTTATATGGAGGCAGGATATTGGGAAAAGGACGAATATGGGAGATTGCAATATACCAGCCTTGTTCCTAAGTTTTCCAGTACGATTAGTGATGGGGAGCAATTCTGGGATATTGAGTTCTTAGATGATCTAATTATTTTTAGAAGTTTTGGTGGAATTTACTTCTACGATCCTAAACAGGATTTGATTACGAAAATGGACAATCCTTTAGGGAAACCTGTCTCGGGAATTTTTAAATTAGAAAATGAGCTCTATTTTCAATTAGTTGGCGCAGGTCTTTTTAAAGTCAGAAATGGAAATCCTGAATTGTTTATTCCAATAGAGGACGTAGGGGAAAAGGCCGTCATGCACCTCTATAAAAAAGAACAAAATTTTGCGATTATTACCGGTAAATCTGAATTCTTTATTTGGAATGGAAATCATCTAATTAAAGAGAATCAGGAATTTAATACTGAATTGGGGAACCCTAATATTTTGGATGCCATAGATTTGGAAAATGGTGGCGTGGTTCTGGGTACCGTTGGTAAAGGTGTGGTTCAGCTTGACGCTAATGGAGGGATAGTAAATATCTTTAACCAGGAGAATATCCTTATGAACAATACGGTCCTTGATCTTTATATGGACGATTCCGGGATTATTTGGGCTGGGTTGGATTATGGTATAAGCAGTATAGATCTTAAATCAACATTTCTCTCATTTCAGGATAATAGGGGCGAAATAGGGTCGGTATATGCATCCCACAAAGAAAATGGCACTCTATATCTTGGTACAAACCAGGGTTTATATTTTAAAAAGAAAAAGGAAAGTAATTTTCAGCTTATTAAAGGAACCGAGGGACAGGTATGGTTTATCGATAAAGTTCAGAATAGCCTATTATGTGGACACGATAGTGGTACTTTTATAATTGATGGTGAAAATGCGACCAAAGTCTGTGATCGTCTTGGTACATGGATCGTAAAAGAATATAAAGATGGAGTTTTTGTTCAAGGACATTATAATGGCATAAGTTTTTTAAGAAAAAAATCTGGAAGTTTTGAGGCATCACCAATGCTGCGGGATTTTCCTCACTCGTCAAAGTTTATAGAAATAGATGAATTTCAAAATGTTTGGGTGAGCAACGAGCATAAGGGCGTTTTTAAAATGACGATCAATGATTCTTTATCAGATATCGTTGATATTGAAAATTATACTTTTTCGGAAGAATCGGGTATAACCTCTAGTATGTTTCGATATGATGACACTCTTTATTATAGTTCCAAAGAAAAGATCTACCAATATTCTAAAGATTTAGATAGTTTTTCTAAAAACAACCGCCTTAACGCGATAACATCAGACATAGATCGCATATCCGGTAAAATGATCAGTGAAGTCAATCGGGATAAACTATGGGGCTTTTCAAATGAGGCTATCTTTTATATAGAGCCTGCACAATTGAGTACAGATTATAATATCAATTCTATATTCATAAATCAGGATTTTAGAAATATAGCGGTAGGTTATGAGAATATTTCAGCTTTTGAAGATTCTCAATATTTACTTGGTATTGCAAATGGCTATTTAAGATTCAAAGATCTAACAGCCGGGTTTCGGGAAATATCCATTAAGCTAAACCGTGTAGAAGTGAGCGCCCTTGACGCAACTGCAGAGAAGGTAAGAATTGAGCAATCTGGGGAGTTTGATTCTAGACATAATAATATCAATTTTCATTTTAGTGCACCTGTCCACGAAAAATATTACGAGACATTATATAGTTATAGACTTTTAGGTTTAAGCTCTAATTGGAGTGCATGGAATGATGCTCCGGAAGCAAATTTTAAGAATCTTGGATTCGGAGATTATACTTTTGAGGTAAAAGCTAAAATTGGAAATAGTCAAACCAAAATTGCCAGCTATAATTTTAGTATTAATAGACCATTTTATCTGAGTGCTATAGCTTTAATAGGATATTCCCTGATTTTCCTTTTATTATTATTTTTGATACATATCATCAATAAAAAACATCACCGTAAAGTTGTAGCTGAAAATGAACGCGCCCTAAAAATGAAGAATCTTGAGGCAGAACAGGAAATTATCAAACTTAAAAATGATAAACTGGAGCAGGCTATGGCTAATAAAAATAGGGAACTTGCCGTGTCTACGATGAGCCTTATCAAAAAGAATGAATTTCTTACCAGTATAAAGGATAAGTTGAAAGAGTCTGATGGTTCTCACAGGGTAGACTCTGTTATTAAAACCATAGATAAAGATATTAGTGAAGAAGATAACTGGAAATTCTTTAAAAAGGCATTTAGTAATGCCGATAAAGATTTTTTCAAGAAGATTAAGGGGAAACATCCGGTACTAACTTCTAATGATCTTAAATTGTGTGCTTATTTGAGGCTGAATTTATCTTCAAAAGAGATAGCCCCGTTATTAAATATATCTGTAAAAAGCGTCGAAATCAAACGATATCGTTTGCGTAAAAAGATGGAATTAGACCGGGAAACCAATTTAACAGATTATATTCTTGAACTCTAAACTTTACATCTGCTCAAAATAACTCTACATTACCTCTACAAAGACTTACACTACTAGTTTTTAACGTTTTACATTTTTATTAATATTTCCTTTCTAAAAGCGTGTATAGATTGCAATATCAGCAAATAGAGTCTGTATTTATTATAATATACTTAGATGTAGATTTTTTATACAGGTAATTTTCCTGTTCTCACAAGGATCTGTTAATATATTGATAAAGCAAATTTAATATTAAATCACATGAGGAAATTTACCTGTCTTTTGATTGTTTTTCTAAGCGGGTTTTTTGGGGCTTATGCGCAATCCTTTCCGGTTAGCGGATTAGTATCTGATGAAAACAACATGCCTTTACTAGGAGTGAATGTAATAGTAAAAGGAGAAGCACGTGGAACCACCACAGACTTTGATGGAAACTATACAGTAGAAGATATCTCTTCGGGAGATATACTGCAGTTTAGTTATGTTGGTTTTGAAACCCAGGAGATCACGATTAATGATCAGCAAACTATTAATGTAACCTTAAAAACAGATTCAGAATCACTTGAAGAGGTGGTTGTAATTGGTTATGGTACACAACAAAGAAAAGATATTACCGGTTCTGTCTCGGTAGTTTCAGATGAAGCAATTAGAGGGTTGCAGCCTATACAAACAACTCAGGCATTGCAAGGAACTTCTTCCGGGGTTGTGGTAACGCAAACCTCCGGGGCACCTGGAGCATCTCTAAATATTAATATTAGGGGTATTGCTTCCAATACTGAAAATGGCCCTCTTGTAATTATCGATGGGTACCAAACAGATGTGCAGTCACTTAGTAACCTGAATCCTTCAGATGTAGATTCGATGACGATACTTAAGGATGCGCAGGCTGCTATTTATGGTGTTGCCGGGGCCAACGGGGTTATTTTGGTAACTACCAAGACCGGTGAACTAAATATGGCTCCCACGGTAAGCTATGACACTTACTATGGTGTACAGGAAACTTCCAGACAGGTTCCGCTTTTAAATGCCACAGAATATGCGTTGCTTTTAAATGAAAGCTACGCTAATGGAGGTCAGGATTTGCCATTTCCAGTTGTTAGTGGTTTGGGAGAAGGGACAGATTTCCAGCAGGCTGTTTTTGAAACTTCTCCAATTATAAGTCATAACCTGGGATTGTCTGGCGGAACCGAAAAAGTAACCTACGCTGTAGGAGGTTCTCATTTAAGACAGGAAGGAATCATTGCTCCGGAGAAAACGCAGTATAAAAGAAGTACAGCAAAAATTAGCTTAGGAGTAGAGATAAGCGATGCTTTCGATATCGATTTTAATACGATATATACCAATATCGATAGAAACAGTATCAATGAAAACGGATTGGGTTCAGTTCTCTTCAATGCTTTGAACATTGCTCCCACGTTCGATATAGATCAGGAAGATCGTAACGGGTTCTTAGGAAATGAGATTATTAATCCCCTATCGCAAATTGAGAATACATTTAACGAATATAACCTGGATAAATTCAATGGTACTTTTGGATTGAATTTTACACCCATAGATGAATTGGTGTTTACTTCCAGAATTGGATATAATTTCGGGAAGAGTGATGCGAAAAGTTTTTCTCCTATTGTAGATTTTGGTCCTGGAAAAGTTTTTAATGTAACTCGTAGCACAGTGAGCCAAAACAGGATAAACGATAATAATTATACGTTTGACCTTTATGGAAAATATGAAAATACCTTTAATGATGCTCACCACGTTACCTTAACCGGTGGGATGACGGTGATTAGGAATTGGGGAGATGGTTTATTTGCTACCGGTTATGATGTGCCAAATAATTCCTGGGAGTTTGCAGATATAAGCTTAACTACCGGAACCAGTGATGAAAAAAGTAATGATTCCTATGTTTATGACATTAGAAAACTGTCATTTTTCGGAAGGCTTCAATATGATTTTCAGGGAAAATATCTTGTTTCTGGAATGTTGAGACGGGATTCTTCCACAAGATTCAGTCCGGATAATCGAACCGATTATTTTCCATCGGTAACTGCAGGATGGATCATTTCCGAAGAAAATTTTATGGAAGATTCTGAGGTTATTTCATTTTTAAAATTAAGGGCTAGTGCCGGAATTTTAGGTAATGATGAAGTTGGGCAAAACCAGTTCTATAGAGCCTTGTTAAACGGCGAAGCAACCTATGTTTTAGATGGGCAACTTGTAAATGGACGAGCTTTGGGAGGATTGCCAAACCCGTCGGCTAAATGGGAAGAGGCTGAAAAAATAAACCTTGGGTTGGATTTAAGAATGTTAAATAATAGAATTGACATCACCACGGATATTTTTAGAGAAGAAAGAAAAGATCTGCTAATTCCATTTATACCGGTATCCGGAATTTTTGGAACTGGAGCACCTGGCGGAGCTTCTCCAACTGTAAATGCAGGAACTACTGTAAACCAGGGAGCTGAATTTTCTATAAAGTATTCAGATAATATAGGAGATAATTTTAATTTTAATGTAGGCTATAACGTAACCTATATAGACAATGAAGTGACCCAGGTAAATGGAGCTGAATTCATTGCAGGAGGAGCCTTTGGAGTTGGGCAGCCTCAACCTTCCCGTTTTGAAGAGGGTCATGCTATCGGTTATTTTTATGGATATAAAACTGATGGATTATTTCAAACTCAGGCGGAAGCTGATGCAGCCCCAAGTCAGATGGCTCTTGGTGCCCAGGCTCAGGCAGGCGACATTAAGTATGTAGATATCAATAATGATGGGGTTATAAATACAGATGACAGAACCGATATTGGCGATCCTATTGCTGATGTGACAATGGGCTTCAATTTAAGTATGAATTATAAGAATTTTGATTTTTCAGCATATACCTATGCTTCTTTGGGTAACGATATGGTGAGAAACTATGAAAGAAATCAGCCTAATGTAAACAGGCCTGCTTACTATCTTGAAAGATGGAGAGGAGTTGGAACCAGCAATGAAGTGCCACGTTTAACTACAGGAGCGACATCTAATAATGTGCTATCTGAATTTTTTGTAGAAGATGCTTCCTATGCCAGGATTCAAAATGTTCAAATAGGATATTCTCTTCCAGATGATCTTATGGAACGAATTAAGATAGATAGGTTGAGGATATATGCCTCTGTAAATAACTTATACACTTTTACTAGATATAAAGGTTTTGATCCTTCAGCTACTACCGGTGAGCCTATTGGTGGGGGAATTGATTACGGGTTTTATCCTGTTCCAAGAATATTCTCAGTTGGTGTAAACCTTAATTTATAAATAGGAAATTATGAAATTAAAAATATCAAATTTCAATATAGTTGTTCTCCTACTCGCTATGATAGCTTTTGTGGGCTGTAGTGATGAATATCTTGAGGAAACAGAAGAATATACCATAGATTCAGAAAATTATTTTAATTCTGAACAGGACTACGTTGATGCCCTAATAGGTGCCTATGATCCGCTTCAAGCGACGTATGTAAATGTGATACTTGGAGAGATCGCTTCAGATAACACGCTCAGTGGAGGTGAAAGCGCTACAGATGTGATAGGTTTTCAGCAGGTAGATGAAATGACTCATACTCCTGTAAACGATAATATAGATGATGTTTGGGACTGGAATTTTGCCGGTGTACAGCGTGCGAATTATATCCTGGAATTTAAGGATAAAACAGATTTTGAAGGTAAAGACAGGATCATTGCTGAAACCAGGTTCTTAAGGGCTTATTTCAATTTTGAACTGGTTAAATGGTTTGGCCCTATTCCTTTAAGCGGTGATCAGCGTTTTCAGCTTGGTGATGAAACCTCCGTACCTCGTTCTCCTGTAAGTGAAGTGTATGCACAAATAGAATCAGATCTTCTATTTGCTATTGATAATATGGATTATACCGCTCCGCAGGTTGGGCGTGCAACCAAAGGCTCTGCACAGGCATTACTGGGAAAGGTTTATTTATATCAGGACAAATTTCAGCAATCAGCAGACGTTTTACAGGACGTAATTGAAAGCGGACAATATCATTTATACGGAACACAGGCAGACGAAGATTATACCAATCTCTTTGAACAGGTAGGTGAAAATAGCGCTGAAGCTGTTTTTGAAATTCAATATACCGGAGAAGAAGGAGCAGGATTTGACTGTTTGCAATGTAGTGAAGGAAATGTTGCAGTAGGGTTCCAGGGAATCAGAAATTACTCAGGGCCTATTTTTGAGTCTGGTTTTAGCTTTAATGTGCCAGTACAGGAAGTATATGACCTTTTTGCTGAAAATGATATACGACGCGATTATTCTATTCTTGATATCGAAGCCTGGGCTGCTGAAACAGGTGCCACGTATGTAGAAGGTTATAAGCATACCGGATATTTTAACCGTAAGTATCTTCCAAGACAAAATAATAATGTTGGGGATGCAAATTTAACGCAACCTAATAATTACCGTGCCATTAGATATGCCGATGTTTTGTTGATGGCTGCTGAAGCTTTAAACCGTGGAGGTATCAACGATCAGCTAGCACAAAATTATTTAAATATGGTACGTGATAGGGCCGGTCTTGATGATGTAACCGCAACTGGATCTACGTTAACAGATGCTATCTATATGGATAGACGCCTGGAGCTTGTAGGAGAAGGTCATAGATTCTTTGATCTTGTGAGAACCGGAAGAGCAGCAAATGCCATAGATGGTTTTTCATCAAATAAAAACGAACTTTTTCCTATTCCACTTGAAGAAATTGAATTCTCTCAGGGTAACTGGGAACAAAATCCTGGATATTAATAAAAAAACAAATTAGAAATGAAGCATATAAAACAATTACTGGTATTATTCCTGGCTTTCAATGTATTTACTTCCTGTGAAAAAGAGGAAGAAACATCATATATACTGCAGGATGTTTCTGCACCAACAGGTATTAGCGCAGCATTTGATATATCAAATGACGAGGAGGGGACAGTTAGTGTTACTCCAACTGCTGAAGGGGCGACTGAATTTCAAGTGTATTTTGGCGATACAGAAGGCGAAGATCCCCTTATAGTAGCTCCTGGAGAGACAGTGAACCATACCTATGCTGAAGGAGAATATAATTTAAGAATAGTTGCCGTAGGTCTTACCGGTTTAACCAGTGAACTGGTTAGAGTAGTAACTATATCCTTTGGTGCACCGTCAGAACTTGAGGTAGATATAGAAAAATCTACTACAAATCCATTAGAGATCATAGTAACCCCAACGGCGGTAGGAGCCACGGTGTATGATATTTATTTTGGAGATATAGAAGACGAAGAACCGACCACTATTATGGATGGGGAATCTGCAAATCATATATATGCCGAAGAAGGAGATTATACTGTTAGAGTGGTTGCTCGTGGAGGAGGTGCTGCAACAGTTGAATATTCTGAAGAAGTTAGCGTTTCTGCTGCTTCGGGCGCATCGAAGTTGCCAATTACTTTTGATGATGCCACGGTAAATTACGCTTTTGAGACCTTTAATGGGGCGAATTTTGAAATTCTGGATAATCCTCAATTGTCAGGTATCAATTCAGAAGAATCTATGGTAGGTGCCATTACTAATTCAGGTAATGCTTTTGAAGGTGTTACTTTCCAGTTAGGAGAGCCAGTAGATTTTAGTGGAGATAATAAGACAATTACCTTAAAATTTTATTCTGAAGTAGCGGTACCGCTATTGCTTAAGTTTGAAGGAGGAGTCAACGACGAAAGACAAAACGAAGTGAATGCTAATCACACCGGTTCAGGTTGGGAAGAAATAAGTTTTGATTTCGCAACGAATGCTAAAACAAGTTATATCAGCGATTCAGATCCTGGAGGAGAAGCTTTTGTGCCGGAAGGGCAATATGCGACCATGACTCTTTTTGTTGATGGGCCTGGAACTACTGCAGGAACGTTTTATTTAGATGACGTTATGCAAGCCGGGGGCGAACCTGGAGAAGCATTTAAATTACCGGTAACTTTTGACTCTGAAACCGTTGCTTATACGAATTCTGGAGTTTCATTTGAAATCGTAACAAATCCGAATCAATCAGGAATTAACTCCACAGATACAAAAGTTGGTGCGGTAACTAATGCAGGTGCCAATTTTGAAGCTATCACTTTCACTTTAGATGAGGCGGTAGATTTTTCTGGAGATAATAAAACGATTACCATGAAGGTATATTCTGAAGTTGCCTATCCCGTCCTTTTCAAATTCGAGACCGGTGTAAATGGAGAAAGAGCCAATGAGGTGGAAGTAAATCACGGCGGAACAGGTTGGGAAGAATTAACGTTCGATTTTGCCAATAATGCCAGAAATAGTTTTGTGCAGGGTGACGATGCCAATAATGGACAACCTTTTGTGCCAACTGGACAATATGATCAATTTTCAATATTTTTAGATTTTGCAGGAGCAACTGCAGGGACATTTTATATTGATGATGTTTTTCAAGCTACAGGTGGGGATGGCTCAAATGGTGGAGGTGCCACAGGAATTACTACCACAAGTTTCCCGGTAGATTTTGAGTCTGCCATGAATGGTGGAGCAGCTGCAAACTGGTCTATATTTGAAAATGCAGATAATCCCGCTCTAGAGATTATTTCGAATCCTGATGCAAGTGGAGTTAATACTTCTGCTACTGTAGCTAAGTTTATAGCTAGACAGGGAGGTCAGTCATTTGCCGGAACCATCACTCAACTACAAAATTCTCTCACCTTAGATGAATCTAACAGTATTGTTAAGATCATGGTTTGGAAATCAGTGGTTAGTGATGTTGGAATTAAATTTGAGAATCCTGAAGGTGGATCTACCGGAGAGATAAAGGTTGCCAATACAAAAACTAATGAATGGGAAGAGCTAACTTTTGACTTTTCAGGAGTGATTGGAAGGCCTGAAAATTCAAATATTACGGGACTTGTAATATTCCCGGATTTTCAAGAGAGAATGCAGGATAATGTTGTCTTTTTTGATAATATTACTTTAAATGCTGCCGGAAGTACTGGCGGTAATGGCGGAGGTGAAACTTCGGAAGATTTTGCGCTGCCAATAAATTTTGGTGCAGATATCGAGTATACTACTGGTGCTAATAGCGTTCCTTTTGAGGTGGTAACCAATCCAGAGCAATCAGGGATTAATGCCACCGATACTAAGGTTGGAAAAGTCACCAATCAGGGAGGTCAATACGAAGCACTAACATTTTTACTGGATGAGGCTATCGATTTTTCAGGTTCGAATAAAACAATCACTATGAAAGTTTATTCTGAAGTTGCTTATCAGGTACTCTTTAAATTAGAAACTGGAATGAATGGTGAACGAGCGAATGAAGTGGAAGTAAGTCATAGCGGTAACGGTTGGGAAGAATTATCCTTTAATTTCAACAATGCCAGAAACAGTTTTGTTCAGGGCGACGACGCCAATAACGGACAGCCATTTGTGCCAACGGGTCAATATGATGAAATATCTATTTTCTTGGATTTTGCTGGTTTTACTGCAGGTGATTTCTACATTGATGATATAGAACAGAATTAGAAAATGATGAAGATGAAAAATATAAAATTTATTAACGGAATTAAATTTTCCTTGTTAGCGATCCTAGCCTTAGCAGTCTTTAGCTGTGTAGACGATGATTATGATATTGGAACAGTTAGTACTCCCTCCAATCTTAGCCTTGATTTTGAAATTGTTGGTGCAAGTGCTGATATGCCTGATGGAGATGGTAGTGGGGAAGTGATTTTCACCGCTAAGGCAGATAATGCCATGACCTACAAATTTATATTTGGGGATGGTTTTGAAAAGATTTCAAGTACCGGAGTGGTGACCTATTCGTTTAGTGGAAATGGAGTTAACGATTATACGGTAAGTGTGGTAGCTTCAGGGACTGGGGGCGCAATGTCCAGTATGTCTACAGAAGTGAGCGTATTTAGTAGTTTTGATGATCCTGAAACTAAAGAATTATTAACCGGTGGAGATTCTAAAACCTGGTATGTAGCTGCGGCACAGCCAGGGCATTTAGGGGTAGGTCCTTCCTCTGGAGATGGTTTTGATAGTCCTATTTATTATGCTGCGGCTCCAAATGAAAAAGCCGGTGAAGACGTAAGTGCCTGCTTTTATACCGATGTACTCACCTATAGCTTAAATGCCAATGGAGATATTATTTATAACCAGGATAATAATGGTGCGACGTTTTACAATGTAGATTTTACAGATGGAGCAGGAGAAGACCAATGTCGTGACTTAGATACCGGTGGTGATAAAAACGCATCCCTGGCTCCGGCGACTTCAGGAATTGAAAGTTCTACAGGAACAGCAATTAATTATGCGAACGGTGGATTTATGAGTTATTTTATTGGTACTTCTACTTATGAAATTCTTGAAATTACTGAAAATACAATGTATGTACGGGCAATTCCAGCAAGTAATCCTGCGCTAGCCTGGTATCTTAAATTCACTACCACACCTTATGATCAGCAGGGAGCTACGGGAGGTGGAGAAGAAGAATTTGAGACTCAATTTGAAGACCTTGCCTGGTCTGATGAGTTTAATGGAGATGCTTTAGATACTGAAACCTGGAATTATGAGATTGGAAATGGAACCGATGGTTGGGGTAATGGAGAAGTTCAGTATTACACAGAAGATAATGTAAGTGTACAGGATGGTAACCTTGTGATCACAGCAAGGCGTGAAGCAGAGAGTGGATTTGATTTTACCTCTGCCAGAATTACTACTCAGGATAACTATGAATTCACTTACGGTAGAATAGAAGCCAGAGCTAAAATGCCTGCCGGAGGAGGAACCTGGCCTGCTATCTGGATGTTAGGCGCTAATTTTGACGAAGTGGGTTGGCCTGAAACCGGTGAGATCGATATTATGGAATGGGTAGGAAATGAGCCAAATAGGACTTCATCTGCACTTCATTTGCCTGGAAACTCAGGAGGAAATGCTGTAGTGGGAGACGCTATAATCAACAATGCTACTTCTGAATTTCATATTTATACGGCAGAGTGGACCGAGGATAGCATTACCTTCCTTTTAGACGGGGAAGTATATTTCACGTTCGATAATGATGCTTCAAAACCATTTAATAAAGACTTCTTTCTAATACTTAACGTTGCCATGGGCGGCGGACTTGGTGGAGCAATTGATGCTGATTTTCAGGAATCATCTATGGAAATTGACTACATCAAAGTGTATCAATAATTACGTTTGTTTAAGCCATAAATTCCCGGGGCTGGATCTCCGGGATTTATTTAAATTATCATGAAAAAACTTTTAATATTCATGTCCCTTTCTTTAGGGACCATGGGATTATATTCCCAAAATTCAACGATTCCGAGTTCTGTTAAAAATGTGGAAGCTAAGGTAGATTCAGTATTAAACCTGATGACCCTGGAAGAAAAAGTTGGGCAAATGATCCAATATAATGGAAGTTGGGATCTTACGGGACCTGCTTCTGAAACTGGAAATAAGCAGAAAGAGGACAGACTGAAGAAAGGTCTTGTTGGGTCTATGCTCAATGTTCTTTCTGTAGAAGCGACTGAAAAAGCCCAGAAACTTAACATGGAAAACTCCAGGATGAAGATCCCTTTAATGTTTGGTTATGACGTGATCCATGGTTATAAAACGATTTTTCCTGTACCACTTGCAGAAACTGCCAGTTGGGATATGGAAGCTGCCGAAGAATCAGCGCGAATTGCTGCTTTAGAATCGGTTGCAGAAGGGGTGAACTGGACATTTTCACCCATGATAGATATTTCCCGCGACGCACGCTGGGGACGTATCATGGAGGGATCGGGTGAAGATCCGTATTTAACTTCTAAAGTGGCCGTGGCAAAAGTAAAAGGTTATCAAGGGGAAGATCTTTCCAATCCTAAAACAATAGCCGCAACCGCAAAGCATTTTGCCGGTTATGGTTTTGCTGAAGGAGGAAAAGATTATAACACGGTTAATATTGGTGAAAACGAATTGCATAATGTGATTTTACCACCGTTTAAAGCGGCAGCAGACGCTGGTGTGGCAACTTTTATGAACTCTTTCAATACCATTGATGGAATTCCTGCTACCGGAAGTGAAAGCCTACAAAGAGAAATTCTGAAAGGAGACTGGGACTGGACCGGATTTATGGTTTCAGATTGGGGCTCTATTGCTGAAATGATCCCTCACGGATTCGCTAAAGACAAAATCCATGCTGCTGAAATTGCCGTAAAAGCTGGTAGCGATATGGATATGGAAGGTGGTGCTTATGAAGCCGGGCTCGAAAAACTTGTTGCTGCAGGAAAAGTAGAAGAAGCTTTAATTGATGATGCGGTAAAAAGGATTCTTCGGGTAAAGTTTAAAATGGGACTTTTTGATGATCCTTACAGATATATTAATTCTGAAACTAAGAAAAATGTGCCTTACAAGGAACATATGTCTACTGCGAGGGATATTGCCAAAAAATCCATCGTGCTTTTAAAGAATGAAAATGATCTTTTACCAATTAAAACTTCAGTTAAGAAAATTGCAGTTATTGGTCCGTTGGCAGATGACAAAGACACGCCAATTGGAAACTGGAGAGCGCAGGGAGAAGAAAATTCGGCTGTTTCAGTATTGGAAGGATTGAAAAATGCCAATTTAGATGCTCAGATCACATATGCACAGGGAATAAAACTTGGCATGGGTGAAAGAAGCTTTCTAATGCCACTTAAGATCAATAAAACCGATACTACGGGAATGGGCGAAGCAGTAAGAAATGCCAAAAATGCCGAACTGGTAGTGATGGTACTGGGTGAAGATGCTTTTCAGTCTGGGGAAGGACGTAGTCAGGCTAAGATTGGACTTGCCGGTCTGCAAATGGAATTGCTGAAAGCAGTTCATAAGGTGAATAAGAATATCGTTCTTGTGTTAATTAATGGAAGGCCTTTGGAATTAAGCTGGTCTTCAGAAAATATTCCTACGATCGTGGAAGCGTGGCAACTTGGATCTGAAAGTGGAAATGCTATAGCAGATGTACTTCTGGGAAAATATAACCCCTCAGGAAAACTACCGGTTTCTTTCCCAAGAGCTGTGGGACAGGAGCCTTTGTATTATAATCATAAAAATACAGGAAGACCCTTTAGTGCTGAACATGTTACCTATGCTCATTATACCGATATTGAGAATGGACCACTCTATCCATTTGGATATGGACTTAGTTATACCCAATTTGATTATGCCAGGCCTGAACTTTCAGTTGAATCAATCAAATCGCGTGAAAAAGCAACGTTAAGCGTTGCGGTTACGAATTCAGGAGATAGAAAAGGAAAAGAAGTAGTTCAGTTATATCTAAGAGATCTCGTGGCAACTACTGCAAGACCTGTCAAGGAATTAAAAGGATTTGAAATGATCGAGTTGGAGCCGGGAGAAACTAAGACCGTGGAATTTATTATTAACGAAGAAATGCTTAAATTCTATAATGCTTCAGAAAAATGGGAAGCCGAAGAAGGTGAGTTTCAACTTATGGTTGGTGGAAATTCTGAAGACGTACAATCTGTAAAATTCAATTTCAGCAACTAATGGAAATTTTTTCTAAACTAATAATCATTGCAAGTTTCGTGTGTGGAACTATGTTTTCGTCCTGTGCCCAGGAGAAAGTCATTTTTCAGGAAGATTTTAATGGAGACAGTCTGGATATGAGCGTGTGGAACTATGAAGAAGGTGACGGATGTCCTAATCTATGCGGCTGGGGAAATAATGAAGAGCAGATATACGATCGCCGGTATGTGGAGGTTAAAGATGGTAACATGGTGATCACCGCATTAAAGGAAGCTGATCAGTACTATTCCGGGAAGATCAATTCTAAGGAGAATGTGGAATTTACGTATGGAGTGATTGAAATGCGCGTAAAACTGGCAACTACTAAAGGCCTTTGGCCTGCAATATGGATGCTCGGTTCCGATATTGATGAGGTGAGCTGGCCTGCAAGCGGAGAAATAGATTTGATGGAATATATTGGTCGAAAACCTAATATTATCTATAGCACGCTTCATACCCCTGCGAACCACGGTGATAATGGTAATAGTAAACAAACAGAAATAGAAGGTATTGAAGAAGGCTATCATATTTTCAAAACTATCTGGACGAAAGATTATATTGAATATTTTGTAGATGGCAAGCAGGTTTACCGGTTCAAGCCTAAAAAATATGATGCTGAAAATTATCCTTTTAGAAAAGACTTCTATTTTCTGGTAAATATGGCTATTGGCGGTAATCTGGGTGGTGCAGAAATTCATGATTCCGAATTACCTGCGAAATTTTATGTGGATTATATAAAAGTGACCGAGCTACCTAAAGACTTGAAATAATTATGCTCTAGGGGGCTCACATCATTCTCAGGAGTTGTCATTTCGACCATAGGGAGAAATCTCTTTGAAGCAGGAAAACTCTCTGCTTACCTAATTTTTGCCATGAGTGAAAAATTATTCTAATTCAGATTTCGTTTTTCAATAAAAAAACGTTTCAGAATAGAGGAAGCTTCTTCAGCCATAATACCAGATTTTACTTCGGTTTTAGGATGAAGCTGCACTCCAAATTTTCTATAACCTCTTTGAGAATCTTCTGCCCCGAACACAATTTTTGAAATCTGACTCCAATACAATGCGCCGGCACACATCTGGCAGGGCTCCAAAGTGATATACATCGTACAATTCTGCAGATATTTGCCACCAAGAAAATTGGCTGCCGCAGTGATCGCCTGCATTTCGGCATGAGCGGTAACATCATTCAAGGTTTCTGTAAGATTGTGACCTCTGGCAATAATTTTGTCATTGATCACCACTACAACTCCAACCGGAATTTCTCCTTTTTCATAAGCAGATTCGGCCTCTTCTAAAGCCTTTTTCATAAAGTATTCATCGTTGAACGGAGAAAGCATTTTCTTGAATTTTTTCTGAAAGATATAAAATTTGACTTTTCCTTTCCACTCAGTTGTTCTTAATTCAGTTTCCTTAATGTAACTTTGTTGAGTATGGCGAAGAATATTCTCAATCATATCGATAGTCCTGAAGATCTGCGGAAGCTTAATAAGAAGGAGCTTGATCTGTTGTCTATAGAGTTGCGTAAGTTCATTATTGATATTGTGGCTACAAAAGAAGGGCACCTCGGCGCGAGTCTTGGGGTGATAGAACTTACCATTGCCCTGCATTATATCTTTAATACTCCTGAAGATCTTTTGGTTTGGGATGTGGGGCACCAGGCTTACGGTCATAAAATTCTGACGGGAAGAAGAGATATTTTTGAGACCAATCGCCAATTAAATGGACTAAGCGGTTTTCCGAAGAGGGATGAAAGTGAATTTGATACTTTCGGGGTAGGACATTCTTCCACTTCAATTTCAGCCGCTTTGGGAATGGCCATCGCTTCCAATCTAAAAGGAGAGACTGAAAAACAGCATATTGCAGTAATCGGGGATGCTTCTATCGCCAGCGGGATGGCATTTGAAGGTTTAAATCATGCAGGGGTTACAAATGCAAACTTACTCGTAATTCTTAATGATAATGCCATAGGTATTGATCCAAGTGTTGGGGCTCTAAAGGAATATCTCACCAAAGCGAGAGTTGGTTATAAACCTGCCAGCGATAATATAATTGAGGCTCTTAATTTCAAATATTTTGGTCCGGTAGATGGGCATGATCTGGAAGGTCTTTTAAAGACGCTGAAAGAGATGAAGCAGATCAAAGGGCCCAAGTTTCTTCATGTAATTACAAAGAAAGGGAAAGGTCTTAAAAAGGCGGAAGAGGATCAGGTAAAGTATCACGCTCCCGGCAAATTTGAGCCGAATACCGGAGAATTACTGAAATATGATACAGACGGTCTGCCTTTAAAATATCAGGATGTTTTTGGTTTAACACTGGTAGAACTGGCTGAAAAGAATGAAAAAATCATCGGGATTACTCCTGCGATGCCTACCGGAAGTTCTCTAAAATATATGATGAAAGCTTTTCCTGAAAGAGCATTCGATGTTGGGATTGCCGAACAGCATGCGGTTACGCTTTCCGCAGGAATGGCAACGCAGGGCTTTACAGTTTTCTGTGCGATTTATTCTACTTTTTTACAGAGGGCTTACGATCAATTAATACATGATGTTGCTATCCAGAATTTACCGGTGGTGTTTTGTCTGGATCGTGCGGGTCTTGTTGGGGAGGACGGTGCTACGCATCACGGCGTTTTTGATATTGCGTACGCTAGGCCAATCCCTAATCTTATGATCGCTGCGCCTAGAAATGAAGTAGAACTCCGTAACTTACTTTATACTGCCCAGTTGGGATTGGACGCTCCGATGATCATTCGGTATCCAAGAGGAAGAGGCGTTCTGAAAGAATGGAAATTACCTTATGAAAAAGCTGAAATTGGAAAAGCTGAATGTTTAAAGGAAGGTTCAGAAATTGCTATTTTAAGTCTTGGAAATATGGCCGGGAATGTGGAGATGGCTATTGAAAAATTGAACAAAGAAGATCGGGATAAGATAGCTCATTACGATATGAAGTTCGTTAAACCCCTGGATAAGAAAATTCTGAATAAAATTTTCGGGAAATTTTCAAAAATAATTACTGTTGAAGATGGAGTTATACAAGGCGGATTTGGGTCGGCTATTTTGGAGTATGCGGCAAGTACAGGTTTTAAAAGGGATTTAGAGCTTTTAGGAATCCCCGATAAATTTATTGAGCAAGGAAGTGTAGATCAATTACAAGAAATGGCAAAAATTAACGTTCAAGGAATACAGCAAAAGCTGGAATCTATGATTTGATTTTTTATTTTTGCAATTCCGAAAACCTTAGTTTATAAATGAAGTTCCAAATTCTACTAATTCTCTTCTGTATTACATCACTCAAATCTCTAGCTTCTGAATATAAGTACCTTGTGTCCAGAGATACTACGGCAACTGCATCTAAAGACACTACAAATACCGATTCCATGCTTATCTACTGGACAGAGAAGAATACTTTCGGAATGAATCTTAGTGAGGTTGCGTTTGTAAACTGGAATTCTGGAGGAAATAATTCAGTTTCGGCACTTTTCTATGCGAATTTTCAGAGAGATTTTGAAAAAGACCTGACTATCTGGAAGAATTCAGCAACTATGAGATATGGGATCAATGCACAAGAGGGCCGCGAGATAAGAAAAACAGAAGATGAATTACGTTTGAGTTCTTCGTTTGGTTTTAGAAAAGATAGTACTTCAAACTGGTATTATTCAGGAAAATTCAGCTTTAATACCCAGTTTTCAAATGGATATAAATATCCGGATACCGAGGTGCCAATTTCACAGTTTATGGCGCCGGGTTATACTTTTCTGGGTGCGGGAACAGAATTTTCACATCCCGAAGAAGAACTTACAGTATATCTTTCGCCTATAACTTTTAAATCTACTTTTGTGTTGGATCAAAAACTGGCCAATGAAGGGATGTTTGGGGTAGAGCCGGCGGTCACTGATGAACTTGGAAACATTATTAAAGAAGGTGAAAATCTAAGGACAGAATTCGGTTTTTTGGTCACCAGCGATTTCAGTAAAGAAGTATTTGATAATGTCGCTTTGAATAATCAGTTGAGTTTGTATTCAGATTATTTAAATAAATTCGGAAATATTGATGTGGACTGGCAACTTAACGTCAATATGAAAGTGAACGATTTTGTAAAGGCCAATGTAGGTTCCCATATTCGGTATGACGATGATGTAAAGTTCAAGGAAGATACCAACGGCGATGGCAAGTTGGAAACTTCAGGTCCACGTGTTCAGCTAAAACAAATGCTTGGCGTGGGCGTGGTTTATGAATTTTAATTTTAGAGGCTCTGGCCTTTATACTTTTTAAAGGAAGCTACGGTCATTCCATCAGTAAGCGAAGCGGTATAAGAGCAGATACCAATTAGTTTTTCGTAAATAGAATCACTTTCCTGAAGATGTTTAATCTGCGGAACCGATTTTAAAACCAGTTTGGTAAAATTAGAATCCTCTTCATTTCCTTCCGGAAGTAAAGCCTTTGTATAAATATCCAGTAAATAGGATAACATTCGGTAACCCGCAATTTCCTTACTTATTACTTCTTCACTTTGATAGATCTTGTCAACACTTATTTTGATGATATCCTTTATCTGGGCTTCATAACTGCTTTTGTCAAATAAGGATTCATGGAATTCTCCCTTCAGGATGGCATCTTCATTTTTAAGGAAAATATCGGCCGCTTCAGTAATTAGAGTATTAATTGCAAGCGCTCTTAAATAAGCGAGCCTGTCTGCGGTACTTTTTAACTGATTATATTTGCCAGTATTAATGTTGTTCTTTACCAGTTTAATTAGGTATTCCAAAGCATAATCTTCGTCTATAAGCCCCAGGTTAATACCATCTTCAAAATCGATGATAGTATAGCAAATATCGTCTGCAGCTTCTACCAGAAAAGCTAAGGGATGCCTGGAATAACCAATTTCATTCCCCTCTCTGGTTTTTTGTAATCCTAATTCTTCGGCAACTTCTTTAAAGGTTTCTCGTTCACTCTGGAAAAATCCGAATTTCTTGTCTCCGATTTTTTTTGAAGGCTTATACGGAAGGGACTCTTTTGGATATTTTGTAAAAGCTCCCAGTGTAGCATAGGATAGTCTTAAACCTCCGTTTATCCCGGGTCGGTTTTCGGTAAGAATTCTGAAGCCATTGGCGTTACCTTCAAATTTGGTAAGATCCTGATATTCTTTTTCTGAAAGTTGATCTTTAAAACGTTTTCCATTACCATGACTAAAATACTCTCCAATTGCTTTTTCACCTGAATGTCCAAAGGGAGGATTTCCAATATCATGCGCCAAAGCAGCTCCTGCTACAATAGCACCAAAATCATTCATTTGATATCCGAAGGTATCACGTAAATGCGGGTGTTTTTCAAGTAGCTTTTGTCCGGTGAGCCTTCCCAGGGAGCGACCAACAACTGAAACCTCCAGGCTATGCGTGAGCCTGGTGTGTACAAAATCGGTCTTTGAAAGCGGGATTACCTGTGTCTTGTCCTGAAGACTTCTAAATGCTGAAGAGAAGATGATTCGGTCATAATCTACCTCAAAACCTAAACGGGTTTCATTCTGTTCCTTTCTAAGTCTTTTATGAGTGTCTCCAAAGCGTTTTAAAGATAAGAGTTGTTCCCAGGTCATTTTTTTGTGTTACGTGAAGTAGTTTGCATTATGTAGTTGTGGGTTCGAATTTAAAAATAATTTAAATACAATTATCTTTTATTAAACAGATCTCGCTAATATTCGAAGATTTTTGTCATTATATCTATAGAATCTTATGTGAATTCTCACAAAGCGTTTATTCTGAAAATTTCCGATGGAGTAAAAGCCAAATTAAAATTCACCATGATTCCTTTTAGTAGCTACTATCAATTAACGATATTGAAAGTTTTCAAGAAGGTAGATCAAAAATTTTCAAAAATTATTTTGTTGCTAAATATTCCTTCGCGGATAAAACAGGTAATTTCGAATTTTTGAAATCTTTTTTGTTTCTGGTTATAATGATATCAATATCATTTTCAATGGCAGAATAGTATTGCAAACCATCTTCAAAGTCGGGAAAGCTTTCATCGCTTAATGCTAATTCCGTTATTTTATCATCTAAACTTAAGACCTCAACAAGAACTTTAAATTTTCTTAGAATTTCTTTAGCTTCTTTAGCAGATTTTAGTTTTGAAAGAATATAGTTTGTGTTGGCAAATGTAAGTGATGAAATTGTCAGTTCTATTTTCTTTTTATCTGCTTGGGTGAATAATTCTGCAGCTTCAGTATAAAATTCATCTCTTTTCGAAAGTAAATCTATAACGATATTAGTGTCAATCAATATTCTTATCATTTATATTTTTCTATCAAATATTGAGTGTAATCATCTTTTATATTGTAATTCTTATCAATTGAAATAACCCCACTTAAGCTTTTTACGAGAGGTGAAATTTCAACTTCTTGTTTTTCTTCTTGAGTGAGAGAACCTAAATATGATTCTATTAGTTTTGATAAACTTATATTATTAGATTTTGCGTAATTTTTTGCAGTCTCTATAATATTTCCATTCAGACTTAAGGTGAGTTTTTTGTCCATCTCGATTAATTTACGTGTAAATATAAATAATCTCTACGTAAAATTTAATCAAAAATATTTATTTTTTGCTTGTAAATCAGGTATTTGCAGATCCTCACTGTATAAAAAAAGG